>NZ_JAJNIR010000004.1:0-108490 GCF_022385935.1 Mammaliicoccus sp. J-M41
TTGAAATTAAAATTGGCTGGACGAAGTCCAGTACAATACCGAACTCAATCCAGCCAATTAATAGCATAATGGAAACTCTAACTTTGGGGGGTCACTACCAACGTGGGTGTTTTTTATTTGGAGTTGAATATATGAAAGTAATGGTAGTCGCTGACGGAACTTTAAAAGGTATTAGAAAAGTAAATAATGATTGTCACTTGATAGCAATGATTAAGAGATTAAAGAACAATGCTAACGTAAGCAAAGTATTAATTAATTATGATCCAGTTGTTAAAGGCGATAAAGATTACGATATAGAAGTAGAGTTGATTACATGAAGAAGTTTAGATATGTGATTAACTCTATTTTTTATATTCAAGCACATATGCATTTAGTGATTATGAAAGTGTTTAAAGTAAAGGAACTAAAATAAATGAATGAGATTATCGTGAGAGTTGGTGGTAGATGAAATGAAATTAACTAGAAAACAACAGTTGTTTGCAGATGAGTATATCAGAACAGGCAATATATATCAGTCAGCTATTAACGCAGGTTATAGTCCGAAAACAGCAAATGCAATTGGTAGTGAAAACCTAAGAAAACCTAATATTAAATCTTATATTGATGCAAGACTTGAAGAATTGAAAAAAGAAAGTATTGCTGAACAAGATGAGATACTTCAATACCTCACGTCAGTTATGAGAGGTAAAATGACAGATGAAGAATTAATGTTAGTTCCAACAGGTGATTTCATGAGTGAAGTTGAAAGACACGAGAAACGTGCTGATATAGTTGCTAGAACAAAAGCTGCTGAATTATTAGGTAAACGATACGCTATGTGGACTGAAAAGCAAGAGGTGGAACATAGTGGCGCTGTTACGTTTGTAGATGATATAGAATGACAAACATAAAGAAATTATCAGAACTATTGCCTAAGGAATTTCACAAGTCATGGAAAGCAGCTAAAGACCCTAATATATTGCACATTGTAGAAAAAGGTGGACGTGGTAGTGGTAAGTCAACTGATCTAGCAATCATTATTGTTCAACTGATTATGAGATATCCAGTTAACGCAGTTTGTATACGTAAAGTAGATAACACAATAGAATTATCAATATATGAACAATTGAAGTGGGCTATTAGTTATCAAGGTGTTTCACATTTATTTAAAGTAACTAAATCGCCTATGAGGATTACTTATATTCCTAGAGGTAATTATATCGCCTTTAGAGGTGCTAAAGACCCAGAAAGAATTAAATCATTGAAAGATGCTAACTTTCCATTCGCTATTGGTTGGATAGAAGAATTAGCAGAGTTTAAAACAGAAGATGAAGTAAAGACCATCACTAACTCACTATTACGTGGAGAGTTGGACGATGGTCTTTTTTATAAATTCTTTTATAGTTACAACCCACCAAAAAGAAAACAATCATGGGTTAATAAAAAGTATGAATCATCAATTCAACCAGATAATACTTTTGTACATCACAGTACATACAAAGATAACCAACATATTTCAAAACAGTTTGTTGAAGAAGCAGAGGCAACTAAACAAAAAAGTGAAATGAGATATCGTTGGGAGTATTTGGGTGAAGCTATCGGTAGTGGTGTTGTTCCATTCGATAATCTACAAATTGAAACAATACCTGATGAATTATTTAACTCATTTGATAACATTCGAAGTGCAGTCGATTTTGGTTATGCTACCGATCCATTAGCTTTTGTTCGTTGGCATTATGACAAAAAGAAAAATGTTATATATGCAGTTGATGAATACTATGGCCAGAAGATATCTAATAGAGAGTTGGCTAAATGGTTAACACGAAAGAAATATATGTCTGATGAGATATTCGCTGATAGTGCTGAACCTAAAAGTATTGACGAACTTAAAAACGAACACGGAATCAAACGAATTAAAGGTGTGAAGAAAGGTCCAGACAGTGTTGAGTACGGTGAACAATGGCTTGATGATTTAGATGCAATAATCATTGACCCTAAACGTACACCTAACATTGCTAGAGAGTTTGAGAACATCGATTATGAAACAGATAAAGACGGTAACCCTAAACCAAGACTAGAAGATAAAGATAACCACACAATAGATGCTACTAGATATGCCTTTAGTGAAGATATGAAGAAGAAACCTAAGGCAGTCATTTCATCTAGAACGATGTGGTAAGGATAAGGAGGTAGACAATGGCAGAGTTAAAATCATTTACGCAAGAAGAAATCACTGAAATACATGGTGATATGTTTTTATATAGAGACTTATATGACGGTCGTCATTCGAAGTTGTTCGATAGAGCGAAAGCAATGATTGAACAGGGTGAAATTATCGACCGTATTGAATATGGTGATGTTAAAGCACAGAATGTTCAAACGCCATATATTGTAGTGAACATATCTAAAATGATTGTAGATATACCTACACTGTTTATTACGAGGTCAATGGGTAAACTTCAAACGAATTATCCAATCAATGAGATTGAAAATGATGAAGACTTCAACACGGAAGATAATCATATTGAGGGAACACAAGACGATTCGTTAAACGGAGAACTATTTGACTTGCAACAAGAAACCTTAGATCAAATAGAAGTAAATTCAAACTTTAATAAACATCACGGTATGAATATAAAACAATGGCAAATAGACGGTGGCATTGTGGCAGTACCTGAAGTGATTAACGGACAAGTAAAGTTATCGTTTAAAGAACGTAATGTGTATTACGAACTAGAAGACGGTAAGACATATCAACTAAGATATATCGTTGAACGTGGTGATGACAAGTATGTACACGTTCATGAAGAAGTTGAAGGAGAAAACGAATTAACAGGCAGTCATACAGTTTATCATATGGACGACAACGGAGAATTACAAATCGTTGATGATGAAGAAATTATATTTGATATTACTAAACTTGAAAAAGAACAACGTGATTACGTTTTAAAAGGTCGTAAGCGTACACTATTTGTTTACCTACCTTACAGTCCAACTTTCATGAATCGATACGGTAGAAGTGTCCTCATGGGACAAGAAGGCAAGCAAGACGAAGTGAACTGGACAATGACACGTACAGCACAAATCTTCGAGCGTAATGGCAAACCTAGAATATCAGTATCGAAAGAAGTAATGGAACGATTAATAGATGTATCTAGGCAACGGTATGGTGTTGAAGATAAGTTTGATCATCGTGATTTAGAAGTTACAACAATTGATGAAGACGGACAATCATTACAGATTCATCAAATTGATATTTCAAAGATTGGTGACATTACTTATGTAAAAGACGTTATCAAGATGATGTTAATGGAAACACAAACAAGTGAGAAGGCAATTGATTTCTTCACGTCGGAAGGAACTCAAGCACAATCTGGTACAGCAAAGTTTTATGACTTATTCTTATCGATTATGAAAGCTGAACAAATGCGAGATGAATATATAGAGTTCATTCAACAAGGAGTTGAAAATTGTCTGTGGTTACTTAACTTAGATAACAAAGATATCATCATTGAGAGACCAATCGTTGTTCAAAAAGATATGATGCCAGTTACTTCAAAAGAAACTTCAACATTAAACAATCAAAGTTACGCAGCTGGAACACAATCACTTGAACAGACAGTTCGTAATAACAATCCAGATAAGTCAGAAGAATGGATTATGGAAGAAGTTGAAAAGATTGAAGCTGAACGAACATCACAAGATAGCATGTCATTGTTAAGAGGTAACATGACAGGTTTAAACTTCAATGACAACAAAGAAGATGAGGAAGAAACTAACCCAGTTGATGAAGAATTAAAAGAGATTGAGTAGGTGATTGAATGAAGATTGAACAAATAAAGCCTACAGTTGAGTTCCTACAAAATGAAATACTAAAGTTAATCCAAGAAGTTGATTTATTAAGTGCTAGAGATAAACAGGTTATGTTTAGAAACATTGAAAACTTGATTCAACAATTTGGTACTGATGTTTTTGAGTTTATTGAACCCGAACTTGCAAAGGTATATGAATCGGAATTAAACATAGCAACGAAAGAATTAAGCAAGCAAAGTATACCAATATCAAACGAACTCAATTCACAAGTTCATAAAAGTGCGTTAGCAACTATCACAAGTGATACAATGCTAGATTTACAAGCAGCACTTAGACAAGCTTACTTCACAACGGTTTCAACGATTAACCAAACATTATTAGAAGTACAATCAGATATTTCAAGAGGTATCTTATACGGTCAGAATCGTAGGAAGATAATACAACGGGTGTCTGATTCTTTTGTTAAAGGTGGCATGAAATCATTTAGGACAATTGATAATAAGCTATTACCTTTAGACTTCTACACAGAAACAGTCGTAAGAACGAAAATAAGCACTGCTAGAACACACGCTCATGTTAATCATTACTTAGAGACTAGCAATGACTTAGTGTACGTTACAGGCAATTTAAACACATGTGGTGAATGTGCTAAATATCAAGACAGAGTGTTTTCGATAAGTGGTAAAGATACAAGATTCCCACAATTAGATGTTAGAGACGTTATTCCAGTACATCCAAACTGTAAGTGTATGGTTAGACCTTTTGTTGCTGACTTCAAATCAGAAAGTGAAATTAATAAATACATTGCTAAAGGTAAAGACTTTAATCCTAATCTTGACCCTCGTACAAAAAAGCAAAGAGAAAGTTATGAACACGATCAACAATTAAAACGTAAAGCAAGACAAGAAATGAAAACATACAACAGTATTAAAGCAATATTAGGTGATGATGCTCCTAAGACATTAGGCGCTTATCGAAGAATGAAACGTTCTAATAGTACTGGTTATGTAAAGATGAAACAGAAGTTAAGAGTTGTTAGACAAGAAATGAAATAGGAAGTTGATTTAAACCGACAGTCGTGAGATTGCCGGTTATTTTTATGCGTTTATTAAATCATAAGGAAGTGATCTAAACGTATCTCATGGCAGTGGTATTCTGCTTGACCTGTTCGTATGTCACTAAAAGACGATGTCGCATGTACAAGCGTTATTGTACTAATCCAAATCGGTGTCGGACATCGTTATCAAAACGTAAGGAGAGAATAAATATGAATAGAGAAACACTTAAAGCTTTAGAATTATCCGATGAACAAATTGAAAAAGTAATGGCAGAAAACGGTAAGGATATTCAAGACATCAAGTCGCAATTGAGTGATAAAGATACAGAAATTAAATCTTTAGAAACAGAAAAGGAAACCTTATCTAAACAGATTACAACACTTGAAAAGAAAGCAAATGATTATGACAAACTTGAGGGAACTAATAAAGAACTTCAAGAACAAATTAAAGATTTTAAAGTTCAAGTAGCATCTAACGAATTGGATAAGAAAATCTTAAAAGAAGTATCTAAAGATGCGTATGATCCAGACGATGTATTTTTATTTATTGATAAAGACAAGTTTAATCGTGATGAAGAAAGTGGAGACATCACAAACTTTAATGAAGTCATGAATGAATTACGTGAGAATAAAGCCTACTTATTCAATCAAACAAGGCCTTCAAATGATGAGGGTGGTTCAGACGAAGAAGGTACGCCACCACCAAACAACAATTATAAGTCTGGTGGACAAAGTGGCAATGGTAAGCAAAAGGTTGACTATTCAAAGCGTGGTAGAGACTTAGCAAATGAATTATTTGGAAAACAAAAGGAGGAATAAAGAATGAGTTTAAAACCAAAGAAAGTTCAATTCGAAAATGAACAACCAAAATTTTTAAGAGATGCTAAAAATCTTGAGTGGACTGTTGGAAACATCACTTTAGATTCATCTAAATTAACAGAAGGTCAAGTTATCAAAAGTGGAACAGCAGTATTTAAAAACAATGAATCAGATTTATTTGAGTTAGTTCAAGCTTCAACACCTGAAACAATGACTGCGCCAGTGTTAACAGGACATGCAGTTAAAATTGATGATGTTCAAGTTAATGAACAAGTATCAGCGTTACGTAAAGCTTCTGTTTATGAAGAACTATTAACAGGCATAACAAACAATTTCAAAAAAGCTACTCAAGGACGCATTACATTCGACGTGTAATACGTCCTATTTAATTGCAAATAAAAGGAGGAAATATTAATGCCATTAATTACAGAACACGAAAATTTACAAACACCTACATTACAAGCATTTATTGAAAATGCTCCTGCTCAATCTTCAAGACGTTTATCAAATGCTTTTCCTACTGAACAAGTATTTGATATTAACGTAGCGTATAACGTTATTGATTCAACTGGAATCAAAGCAGGTTCTATTATTGGTTTTGATGCTGCTACACCATTACGTAAGAAAGGTGATATCCAACAAGTATTGGCTAAGCTTTCTAAAATCGCTCATGCCTACCACTACACAGAAGAAGAATTGTATCGCTACAAAAACTCACGTAACAGTGCTGAGCAAGATGCTTTAGTTCAAAATGCTTTATTATCAATCGCTGATTTATCTGAAGGTATTGAAGATACTAAAGAGTTAATCAGAGCAAACATGGTTTACCGTGGTGTGTTTGATTATGAAGATCCAAAATCAGAAGTGAAAATTCAATTTGATTTAGATTTACCAGATGAAGCTAAAACAACAACAGGAGACTTCTCTCGTGCAGATGTTAATCCTTTAGAAGTATTAATGAATGAAGTTGAAAAATACAAAGAACGTAACAATGGTCAAGCGCCTGCTTATGTTGTTATGAACTCTAAAACATTAGCGAAAATTAAACGTAATCCTAATGTTGCTACTGACTTATACGGTTCAGAAGCTGGAAACAAAATCGTTCGTCAATCTGATTTAGATACATTATTCACAGACATCGGATTACCTAAAGTTGAAATCGACGATGCTCAAACAATCATTGAAGGTATCACTGGAGATATTGTTAAGAAACATTTAGATGATGATGTAGTCGTATTACATGCTGCAAACTTAGGTAATACATTAAGTGGTCCAGCTGCTGATAACAACTTCACAAACGGTAAGTATGTTGTTTCTGTTGTATCTCAAGATCCAGTTGGAGAGAAAACAATTGTCGGAGAAGTAGCAATGCCTGTATTGAAAAACATCAAAGGTATTTCTATCATCACTGCTAACGAAACATCTGACGAAGAAGAAGTTCCTGAAGGTTAATTTTAACTTTCTAAAATAATTAAGGAGGTTAAATCAATGGCGAAATTTAAAGTGCTTAAACAAGTTGATGGTAAGAAAGAAAACAAACGTTTCGAACCAGGCGAAGAAGTTGAACTAACTGTTAAGCGTGTACAAGAAATTGAAACAAACATTGATAAACAAAAGAAATTTAAAGGAACAGGTCCTTATTTCGAGCGTATTGAAGAACCTAGCGAGTAGGTGATGATATATGTTGGATACTGAAAAAGTAATTGAATACATTGAGAAAATACCTTCTAATCCATTGTTAGAAGGTATGGGACCTCAAGAATTAGAACAAAATATATTTGATTCTTACGAAGACATTCATTCCTTATATCCAAAAATAATAATCTCAGAACGAATGATTGTTAAACAAATGTTGTACAAACTCGAAGGAGAGTCCAATGGTTACGCTATGTTGAAAAGACAAGGTGTAGAAACACAAAAAATTAATGATGCTAGCGTAACAATGTCTGATAATCTACTTGATCCATATGTGCTTTTCCTAATCAACCAACAATTACAAACAAAATCAGTAGGTCATATTGGGAGATTAATATGATTATATACAAAGATAAAGTTAACCTAATTATGCCAACGGTTGATTCAAACGGTAATCAGATAAAAGATGACTACGGTAAAGCATTAACTGAAAAGGTGTTAACTAAAGCGCATGTTAGGTATGGTATTCAAAATATCTATAATGCCAACGGTGAAGAATACACGTCAGTTACTCAAGTTTACATTCCTATATCTGATACTGTTTCAAATATCGATTTAAACGCACGTATTGAGCATATAACACCTAAACATACAAAAGTATTAGGACAAGTAAAAAAGCTTGAATACGGGCAAGATATTACAGGAAAACCACATTTTATTAAGGGTTATATGTAGATGTCAGGACTCAGTTTAAAAATTGAATGGACAGGACTTCGAGAATTACAACAAGAGTTTAAAACAATGAATAAACGTTTCAACCTTATATTGCTTGATGAAATGGATAAAATCGGTCTGAGTTGCGAAGAATATGCTAAAGCACTATCGCCACGTGATAGTGGCGATTTAGAGAATAGTATTCATTCAACACAAGCCACAGTTGAAGGACAGTCGTTTGTCGTCTACGTTGGTACGAATATGGAATATGCAACGTATGTTCATGAGTTAAACAACGTTAGACCAGTAGGAGATAAATACGAACGTGGTGTTAAATATCCAAATTATTATATAAGAGGACGTGGAACAGGTACCCGTCAAAAACCTAATGTTAAAGGATATCAACCAGGTCGTAAATTCCTACAACACGCCGTCATTTTAACCGACCAACATTTCGAGCAAGCAATGGAAAGAGCGTTGACACGTTTATTTGAAGGAGGCAGATAGATGATACAACGCGCTATTAAAATGATGCTACAGGAAAGAATACCTGACTTAGAGTGGACAGTTGATTATCGTACTGCACAATCAGAGTTCGGTGTTGTTTATTACGAAGGTGGTTATCCACCTGATAGAAGTGATATGAAATCACACTTGATGAACTATCAAGTCGAAATTAGGAGTCAAAGCTTTGATAAAGCAGCAAATAGGGCTTTCGATACTTACAAAGCTATTCATGGAATAGAGAATAGAGCATTGGAAGTCCCAATATTAGAAGACGGTCGTTTAATCAGAACAGATAAACACTTTATTCAATACATTTATGCAGAATCACCACCAATTAGGGTGGGTGTAGAGAATGACATTATGATCTACACAATAAATTTTTTAGCACTTATTTTGCCTTATTGCGAATAAGTGCTTTTTTAATACCTAAATTTAAGGAGGAATTATAATGGCAGCAGAAAAAATTAGCTATGAATTTGGTATGGCAGACTATGTTCTTGATGAAGGTCTACCAACTGAGATTAGATTTGACGGGAAGATGTGTGAAGATGGTTCTTTATTACAAGCTGAAGGTGGAGAAGTTCAATTAGAACCAGAACTATCTGATATTACAGTGGCTGACTTTGGTGATACTAACTATGACCAAGTAGTTGTTGGTTGGAATGGTACTGTTACTATTGTAGCTGCTAAATCATCTCTAGATTTAATTAGTAAAACATTAAGTGGAACTGTTTCATTTGATGAAAATGGTAAAGTCGTATCAGTTACAGATGCAGCTATTGGAGCATCACTTAGAGAAGGTGCTAGAACATTAAGAATTCACCCAAGACAAATGGGAGACGATACTTCAGAAGATATCTTCATTCATAAAATCGCTAACTCTAGTGGAATGACAAAATCATTTGCGAATGAACAAGGTAACTACGAAATGGAATTTGCAATGTTCCCTAAAGATTGCGCAGATGCCAATAAACCGAATAACTACTTCTACATCGGACAAGATCCAGATGAACTAGTAGAAGGTACAGAAGAAGTACCAGCAGGATAAGTAGAGTGAGGGATAACCTCACTCTTTTTTATTTGTTTTTTAATTTATATATCAAAGGAGAAATGACAAATGGCACAAGTTGAAATTAAAACATATGAAGGTAATAAGTTAGTAACTGAAAACGTTGAAATCAAAGAAATGAATATTCTTCAAATTAAGAGAGTATCAAGAGAATTAAATAAATTAGTTAAAGATATTAATACAAACGATCACTTAAAGAGTGCAGTAGATACATTCTTTGCGAAACGTAATGAAATCAATGAAGAGAATAGAAGATTTTATGAAGAAGCGCTTGAAAAAGCTAAAAGTGACGATGATAAAGTAAATGTTTTTCAATATGACGGGTCAGAAGCTTTCAAACGAGCTGGCGCTCAATTCTTCAAAGATGTATTAGGTTCTTTTGAAATCGTGTTAGAGAACGCACCAGATTCATTACAAAACTTAATTTCACAAGCATCTAACATCAATGCTGATGTAATTGGTCAACAAAATGTTTATACGTTCTTAGATATTATCGATGCAGTTATTGAAGTGAATGATATTCCTAAATTAATCGAACGATTAAAAAAGTCAAAAGATTCCTTCTCAATGGTGTTGAAAGTACTATTTCCGAAGAAGGAACAAACGAAGGACGAAGTAATGTCAGCGACATCCAACTAGAAGAAGTTGTCATATACAAGTTAAGCAAAGAACTCGGTGGGCGTGATGAAGTATTAAGCACGCCTTTTAGTGAGTTACTAGCTTATTTAATGACACACTTTGAAAACGAAGAACGCAAAGCAGAGAAAGATCAAGCTGATTACTATATGAATTTCATCGCAATGTTAAATAGTAATCCTCAGTCTAAAGACGATATGAAAAATGTTAAGAAGTTCTTAAAAGATATTCAACCTAAAAAGAAAGTTGAAAAATCATCAAGACCTAAAAAGAAATATCAATGGAACGAAAGAGTTCAAAAGAAAATTGAAGCTAGAAAACGTGCTGAACAAAATATGTAAATTAAAAAATAAATAAAAGAAGGGAGGGGTCTTATGGCAACTATTAAGGAGTTGCAAGCCAAATTTACCGCTAATCAAAGTGGTATGGAATCGGCATTTAGTGCTATTGCTAATCGATTAAGTGATATTGAAAAAGCATCTGATCGTGCAGCGAGAAACATCGAAAAGAATATGTCTCGTGGCATGAATAGAGTGTTCAAAACGGGCGAAGGTTTTGAAAAGGTTGGTTCAGTATTCACTAATATATCTAAAAAATCAGAAGAAGTGGGTAGTAATCTTACAAACAAAATTACAAAGCCTGCAATGATAGCTGGTGGTGCTTTAGCAAGTATAACTATTGGTAAAGGTTTTGGGCGTTTAGTTGAGATAGATAATGCTAAAGCTAAATTAGATGGTTTAGGTCATAGTAGTGGAAGTGTACAAAAAATAATGGATAACGCTTTAGAATCAGTTAAAGGGACATCTTTCGGTTTAGGTGAAGCTGCCACGACTGCATCTAGTGCAGTTGCAGCTGGAATTAAGCCTGGTAAAGAATTGACGAGATATTTAAGTTTAACAGGAGATGCAGCAGCAATAGCTGGTACTAGTATGGGTGAAATGGGCTCTATTATAAATAAAGTTCAAACCTCAAATAAAGCATACAATGGAGAACTACAACAACTATCTGAAAGAGGTATACCAATTTATCAATGGATTGCAAAAGAGGCAGGTGTAACTGCTGATGAAGTGTTTAATATGGCAAGTGACGGAGAAATTTCAAGTAAGATGTTCTTAAATGCTATTGAAAATAATATAGGTGGAGCAGCTAAAAAAATGGGTGAAAAATCTTTTACTGCTTCACTTTCCAATATGTGGGCTGCAGTTGGTCGACTGGGTGCTAGTTTCTTAGATGCTGGTGGAAAAGGAGGAGGTTTCTTCAGCAAGATGAAACCTTTAATGAATGATCTAACTAGTGCTATTGACGGAATGGAAGGCACTGCTGCTAAGTGGGGAGAAACACTAGGACAAGTGTTTGATAAAGTTGTTAATGGTGTCAAAGGTATTGTTAATTGGTATAACAGTTTAGATAAAAATACTCAAAAACTGATAGCAAGTATTATGCAATGGAGTACTTTGATACTTGTGGGACTTGGTCCTGTTTTAATGTTATTCAGTAAGTTAACTGGAATAATTGGCGCTATATTTGGACCGTTTGGCAAGTTCTTAAAATTCTTTGCTAAATTTAGTACTGCTGCTAAAAGTTCAGAAGGTGCAATAATCGGTATTACTAAAGTTTTTCCTAAATTAGGTGCAATACTAGGAACGCTAACTGGACCTGTTGGATGGATAACTTTAGGAGTCATAGCACTAGGAACAGCGTTCGTCGTTGCCTATAAGAAATCAGAAACATTCAGAAATATCGTTAATGCTGCGCTTAATGGCGTTAAACAAACATTTATAACGATAGGTAATATTATCAAAGGTTTCTTCCAATTGTTTAAAGGAAATGGTCAAGACGGTGTTATAACACTAAGTAAGATTTTACCACCAAATGTAGTTGTAGGACTGACTAATTTTGCTACAAAAGTTAAAACAACATTCTATCAAGTTGTTAACGCAATAAGTAATTTCGCAAAATCAATTGGATCACAAATTAGTTCATTTTGGGCTAAAAATGGTACTGAAATAATGACTGCTTTACGAAATGTAGGTAGTTTTATTTCTACAACATTCAAATTTATTTGGGGTAACGTGATAAAACCAATCATGACTTTAATTTGGAATTTGATGAAAATTTTATGGCCAGCCATAAGAATGCTAATCGTTTCAGTTTGGAACAATATTAAAGGTGTTATACAGGGTGCTTTAAATATTATACTCGGTGTTATCAAAGTATTCTCTTCTCTTCTCACAGGCAACTGGAGAGGCGTATGGCAAGGTATTGTTCAAATATTAAGAGGCGCAGTGAAGTTAGCGTGGAACCTAGTGCAATTATGGTTTGTTGGCAAAATACTTAAAGTCGTTAAAGTTGGACTAGGTCTGTTGAAGGGTGTCGTTTCTAAAGGTTGGTCGTTCATAAGAAACTTCATAGGTAAAACTGCACAATCAATTTGGAATTCCGTCCGAACTAAATTTACTGGTTTAAATAAATCGGTTCGTGGAATTTTCACAAATTTATCTGATTGGTGTAAGAATTTGTGGACTTCATTGAAAAATAAAATTACTTCATTAGGTCAGTCAATATGGGACAATGTTCGCAATAAGTTTACTGGATTAAGTAAATCTACACGATCAATATTTAGCAATTTATCTAAATATGCCCGTGATTTGTGGACGAAAATGAAAAACTTCATTACTAATTTAGCACAAAATATTTGGACTAACGTACGTAATAAGTTTTCAGGAATGTCTAAAAGTTCTAGAGAAATATTCAGCAGATTGTTTGAAAGTGCTAAAAATATCTTTACGAATATTAAAAAGAGAGTGACAAGTTTAGCACATGGCGCAAGAGATAATGTCGTGAATGGTTTTAAAGCCATGTATGACAAAGGTAAGTCATGGATAGATAAACTTAAAAACTTCTTATCTGACTCAGTGAGTGGCTTTAAATCGATTGCTAAAAAAGTTGGTAATGGTGTTGCTAATGGTGCAATCAAAGGTTTAAACGCAATGATTAAAGGTATTAATACCTTATCGGATAAGATAATGAATAAAAAGCTTATCAAAAATGAAATACCAGAAGTCAAATTATCTACTGGTACTGGTGGAAGTAATGGCGTTAAGACAAACTCTAAAGGTCAATTACAAGAAGATACATTAGCGATGGTTAACGATAAAGGACCAGGTAACGGAAAAGGTCGTAACGGACATCAAGAATTAATCAGAGATAAAGACGGCTCATTATTTGCACCTAAAGGTCGTAACGTAGTACTTCCATTGAGAAAAGGAATGGAAGTAATCAACGGTAAAAATACACAAAGTATGATTGAAAATGGAAATATTGCAGCTTTCCATAGTGGTACAACTGATAAGCCACATAAAAAGCATAAAGCAGAAAAGAGACCAAGTGCAATACAAGTAGGTTTGGCATCTTTAGATTCTGGATATAATGCTTTGAAATCATACGGGTCTAAAAAGTCCGCTGAATTAGTTGCTAAAGGAAGTAAAGTTGCATTAGATGCTTGGGATTATGTTGAAAATCCAAGTAAATTAGTCGATACGGTCATGAATCAATTTGGCGTTAATTTTGATGATATCAAAGCTGTATATGGAGATATTATTAAACACAGTTATAACAAATTGAAAAATAGCTTGAAGAAAAAAGTTATGGAATGGTTTGTAGACGCGTCAGATGGTGGTGGAGGTGGATCGAATCCATTTGCTAATAATCCAGCTTATCACTGGGTTAGAGGGTTCAATCCTCCAAGTCACTATGGATTAGATTACGGTGCTAATACTGGTACTAAAATTCCATCTTCAGTTTCGGGACGTGTAGTTAAAGCCTGGTCATCTCCATACGGTGGTGGTAATGAAGTTCAAGTTGCAAGTGGAGGCATGGGACATATTTTCATGCATATGGATAAAAAATCAGTTCAAGCTGGAGATATAGTAAAACAAGGGCAAAAACTTGGAGAAGTTGGTTCTACAGGTAATAGTTCGGGTCCTCACATTCACTGGCAAGTAAACAAAGGAACTTCTTATGCTAGTAATAATCAAGCGATTGACCCATTAAAATGGGCGAAAGATAATCCATCTAAAGGTGGTGGAGGTGGCATGTTAAGCAATGTCATCACTGCCTTAAAAATCGCTAAACTCCCTGTAACTCAGAAATATATTAACGCTTGGATGAAACAGATTGAAACTGAATCAGGTGGTAATGCTAGAGCAATGGGTGGTAACGATGGACTAGCTGACGGTAACGCAATGGGACTTGTGCAAGTTAAACCTGGTACTTTCAAAGCCAATCAAGGTAAAGGTATGGGTGATATTTGGAATCCAGTACACAACTTAGTGGCAGGGATGAACTATGCAAGTAAAACATATGGAAGCAGTTTACTAGATGTTATTGGTCATGGTCATGGTTATGCAAATGGTGGTATTATCAATTCTCCAGAAATAGCTTGGCTTGCTGAAGGTGGCTTTAGTGAATCTGTAATCAGTCATGATCCTTCAATGAAAGCAAGAAGTAAAGTCATTTGGGATAGAACAGGTGAAATGCTTGGATTCTCTGAAGATGCTGAATTACTTCGTGGAATTATTTCAGCAATCAATGAAGGTAATAGTCTACAACAAATCAATAATAGAGATACTAATAAGATTGCTAATAAAGAATTAAATGTTTATTTAAACGAACGGGAAATAACAAAGTCAGTAAATAGAACTCAAGCATTAAATTCTACTACTACTTTGATGAGAAGGTGATAAAGTGAGTTGTAAACTACCGAATAAATTTAAATTTTTAGACAAAAATTTTAATGAGCTACAATTTCCTGATGGTATAAGAGCATCAGGAATAATAGTTCATAGTATAGAAAAGGAAAGGCACTCAGAAAAAGTTGAAGGCATTCCTGGAAACATAAATTATGGATCAGATTTTAATTCTAGAAAAATAGATTTACATTTCACATTAAGTACCAAGTATGAATTTGATTTTTCATTGATGAGGAATGATTTATATGAAATGTTTTCTCATAACGACATCATATACTTAGTAGAAAACACATTACCTTCGAGATTTATTGGTATTACTATAGACGAATCAGTTTCTCCAGAAAATGTAGCGTTGCATTTTTATTCCAAATTAGAAATTAGTGTTGAGTCAAGTGGCTTACCATTTTGGAGAACTAAATATACAACACAAGAACTAAATGATGAAGGTTATACTGCCATTGTTGATAAATACGGTACTGCTGACAATATTCATATTGATCATACTCAGTACACGTATAAAACAAATGAATTTACCATATATAATTCAGGTAATGTGACAATAGACCCTAGACATATGGAATTATCAATAATGTTAAGGTATGTCAATTCTCCAGGTAACTTTACGATTGAGAACGTAACAACAGGAGAAAAATTTGTTTATAAATCATCTATTAATAATAATCATTTAACGTTAGATGGCATTAAAGTTAATGTAGGTGTATATAACAGGTTACGTGATAGTAACAGACAATTCATATCATTAGTAAAAGGTGTAAACAAAATAAAAATATACAATGGGACTTTCGAAGAAATCAAATTCGATAGTCCTTTTTATTTTAAATAAAGGAGTGATAATCACATGGCGAGAAAAACAATCAACGCACTGTTTGATAGAACAAACTTATCAAGTGTTAACGATAACTTTGAGGAATTATTTAAAGAAAAAGATTCTCAAAATAACGCTATTAATACATTTAATGCTGAAATTCAGCGTGTTAAACAAAATAGTGAGAATTTTATCAGTAAGTCTAATGAAATACTTAATAAAGCAATTGAAAATAATGAAATGAATCAAGACGTACAATCTCAAATCAACGATTTAATACTTTCTGATGGGCAAAGTGATGCCGAAGTTATACAAGCAAGAGGCGAACATCCTGTTTTAAACGAAAGGTTAAATACAATTGACGATGAAGTAGTAAGCGTATCAGAAGTTGCTAAAGAATATGATTTGAAAACAAATAACATTTCAACTAGAGCAGCAATTGCGATTAAAAAGATGAATACGTCACCAGAAGAATGGTTAGGTAACTCTATAAAAATTTGTGTATGGGGGAATTCTTTAGGCGCAGGTAATGGCGCGTCTAGTGAGTCGTTATCATGGCCGAACAGATTAAAAAACACATTAAATAGATATTCCCGTACAGGTCAAGTCGTAACAATGATCAATCGATCTATTGGTGGTTATTACGCAAGTCAAGTAAATGACGAGTTTCCAGAGCCTAGTGGTGCAGATATCTCTATTATTTCGTTTGGTACAAACGAATACAACAAAGTGCAACGCACTGAATTATATGCCGAAGCATTAGAAAAAATTATTAAAAAAGAAGTAGAAGGTGGTTCTACAATTGTTTTAACAACCATGCCACAGTGGGGTAGTAAAGATCGGCAAGTTAAATCTTCAAACGGAGCAATGGAGGACTACAACCAAATTGTTCATGATTTAGGGAATAAGTATAATATTGCAGTCCTAGATTTATATAAAGAAACAAGAAATCTTGACTGGTCAGCTTACAAAACTGGTGAAGCTGCTCCACATATTCATCTGAATGACTTAGGTTATCAAATGTTATCCGAAAAAATGGCAGCGTTTATAGGTTTCCAAACACCAGGTACACTAAGAAAACTTAGAAATAATGATTTCTTAGGCGTTAGAGCAGGTGTTGATGGTATTAAATATGTTGGTGACTATTTATATTTATCGGAATCTGAAAACTATCCAACACCTTCAGAAGCTACTCAAAATAAGGGTGCTGCTATATCGTCAGGCAATGATGAAAAAATATTTTATTATGCTGTTAACATTGATGAGGATAACCTAGCATTATTCCCTAACTTCAAATTTACTAAAACAGATGGTACGGAATCGTTAACGATATATATAAATAACAGAAACAACCCATTTGATTACTCAAACACATTTATAAATAGCAATTCATTTAATAGATCCGTTGGGTTGAATACCAAAATATTAAGATTTAGCGATTTTACTAAACATGCCAATCAATATAATACACAAAACATCTACGCTAATTCTAATATGCCTTTACACAATATAATGTTTCCAGTTGCTGGTCACTATACACTAACTGTAAAAGTTAAAAACTGTGATTTCTTCGGTTTTGATTGTGTGGGTGGAAATATCGCAAAACTTATTCAAAGTAAAAATGATACAGGTTGGATCCCGTTTTCTTTAACAGGCGTGTCCAATTCTGACTCTAATAAACCTAGTGCATACAGAAAGGTTGTAGACGGGGATAAAACAGAAATTCATTTAAGAATCGCAGTAAACGGAACAACAGGGCAAGTATTCGCCACATTACCATCAGGTTTCCATCCTGGACAATTAACGAGATTACCTGCCTTTAGTGGTACTGATAACTCAGGTTTAGTTATTGGCGCAAGTGGTAATTTAGTTGCAACTACTGGCGATAGTCACGATTTTAGATGCACGCAATCTATCGTGTTATAGGCTAGGGTAATTCCTAGCCTTTTTTATTTTATATAAAGGTAGGTGTGAAGATGTATATTAGAGATTTAAAGGGTAATGAATACTTTCTTGAGGGTGTGGTATCACACGATCAAGAGTTAAACGGTGACGAACGAATTGATATAGACATTCATTACACAAACAATAATAGTGAGTTTTTATCGCAACATGATGATTTAAAAATGTGGACAATCATATTTGAGAACAAAGAATACGTCATTATATCTAGCAAGATGTCTGGTAAAGGTAGTAAATATATGATTAGTGTTACAGGGATTTTATATGTTCTTGATTGGTTAAATAGTAATCGTGTATACCAACGTATAGATGCCAGTCTAACGACTACTGAAGCTTTTGATATCGTTTTTGAAAATTCACCATTCACATATATATTAGTAGATTCAGCTACTTCTGAACAATTTGAAGGTTTAGGAGATGGAGAAACTAAACTAGAAGTATTTAAGACATTAATTGATCGTTATGGCTATGAAATGAATATTGTAGGTAATGTTGTTTATCTACAGTCATTAGTTGGTAACGACACGAACTTTGAGTATAGATACAAAGTAAATGCCAGTAACATCACGAAAGAAACGAATGCTGCTGATTTGTGGACATATGTAAAAGGTTATGCAGATTATGATGATAATGAAGAAGACGTTGAGAGCAAAGCGAAAATAAAACGTGAATATGTTTCTCCATTAGAATCAATCATTGGTAGTCGCAGGCATGCACCACCTGTTAAAGATGGACGTGTTAAATATAATAGTGTTCTTGATAAGAAAATGAAGGAAGTTGTAGATAATAGTGTTCAAATTTCATTCAGTGCAGATATAAATGATATGTCACAACATGGTTACGATTATCAACATGCAGTTGTAGGTGACAGAGTTTTCTTAGTAGACGAACGTATTGGACTAAATACTGAAATCAGAGTGGTACAAATTTCACGTACAATCAATGCTAATAATGAATTAAGAAGTATGGAAATAACATTTGGTACTCAACCATTATCTGAATCATATAGTGCTAACTTTAATAATGCAGTAAGTAGTATCAATGATTTATTAAGTGGTAGAAAGTCATTACCTTTCGCTGCTTTAGATATCGTAAGTAAATCTATGGTTAGTAAAATTCAAGCGACCACTTCTGAAATTCTATATGACAGTAACGGTCAACACTTTATAGATAAACGAAACAATAATAACATCATGACAATGAACAGTAGTGGGTTATTACTTTCAACAGACGGAGGACGAACTGCTAAAACTGCAATGACAGCTGAAGGGATAACAGCCGATGCCATTACATCTGGTTCTATTACAGCCAACTATGTTAGAGGTGGTACCTTTTACGGAGATAATATGACATTAGAAAACTCACTTATTATAAGTGGTGTGAATAATGGTATAGAAGGTTATTTTAGTTATACTGATTCGTCTGATAGTTATATACCAAGAAGCTATGAAGGTGAATATAGGATTAATAACCAAGCGTTATGGTTTAAAGGGAATATATGGCGAGATACTGGACAATTCTTAGGTTATAATACTTCTTTCTTTGCGCATGATTCTGTAAAGTTTCGTAGATATGAGAATGAAGAAGCATACACAAATAACGATCCGTCACTTAGTACATTAGATTTAACCTATCAACATTTTAGATTAAAAAGAGATGGTTATCCTGAACTAAAATTAGAAAACACAGGTATAGCAACTATCCCACAAATTGTAGGTGTGTACGAGTTAATCAATAGAGAACGCAATATTGAAGTAAATGTTGCACATTCAAATGGTGGTGCTGATTTAATGGTAGGTGTTGACCAACAGGGTGGTTTTATCAAATCTAATGCTACTTACGGACGTACAACATCAGGGAACGCTAATGTTTATATTGGTGAATCAGGTGCTTTATATCGTAGTAGTTCAGCGATGAAATACAAAACAGATATTAAACGAGAAGCACCAACTAATTACAAAGCTATCTTAAACTTACCTAGTGCTAACTGGATAGATAAAGAAGAAAAAGAATATGGAATCGTCAAACAACGTTATTATGGTCATATAGCTGAAGACTTGATAGAAATAGGTTTACCAGAGTTTGTTGAATATGGTAAAGACCAAGAAGTAGAAAGTATTATGTACGAACGTTTAATATCGCCTTTATTAGAAGTTGTTAAAGACCATGAACAACAAATAAAAGAGTTGGAGGAAAAAGTGAATGGAATTAAATAATATGACTGTATCTGAAAAAGTATTATTCAGTAGGTTACAACAAGAACAACAAATATCTATTAACTTACAAATTAGATTAGAAGAAACGTTACAAGAGTTAGAAAAGTATAAAGAAGATAACGCAAAGTTAGAAAAGCAAGTACAAGATGATAAAGCATAAGGCACTGATTAATTTCAGTGTCTTTTTTATATAAATAAATTACAGAAAGTGGGTGTTGTATGAATAGAGAGAAAAAAGGTCTATTTCAGAATTTAGACTTCTTACAATTTGCCATAGTTGTATATATGGTTGGTTTTGGTTTGCATGTCGCTATTCGTGGTGCTTACTGGGTAGTTAGACCATTAGAGTCTGCAAAAGATAGTGCGTTATTTGAAACCATGCACGATTATGGAGGATTAACTTTTTGGGGGTTACTTATTTTAATAGGTGCAACATTCCAAATATTATCTTCAATTATATTACCGTATTATAGACAGACTAATGTGTTTTTTGTCACGTATGCTTTAGGTAACTTCATATGTGGTGCCTTCTACTTCTTATATTCAGTAGCAAGTGTGAACAGTGGGTTAAGTCCTATATCACCATTTCAAAATTTAGCATTTGCAGTAATGATGTTTATTTTATCAATCGCAGGAGGTATGCACGCATGGAACACGAGAAGAAGACAAACTTAGAATATGATTATTACTTACCACGCGATGAATACCTAGAACGAGAAGGCAAACTATATAGATATGTTAATAAAATTGATGATAAACATGATCAAAACTATAACGCTATAAATTTAACATTAATGACTTTCATTGAGAGTCAAAAACCATTAAATGAAACTATGATTGGTATACGCGAAGATTTAAGAGAAGTCACAACTATCATTAAAGATAATGAAAAGCGTACAGACGAGTTAGAACGTGATGTTAAAGGTATTGAAAAAGAATTTACATCTTATAAAGAAGAAAGAAATAAACAAATGGGCGATATTTTAAAACTCATTGGCATCATTGCATCGAGTTTACTCGGTGGTGGTGGGTTAATCACAGTGTTAGCGAACATATTTTTACAATAATAAGGAGGTATTTAAATGGATACAGGTACAATTATAAGAACAATATTATTAATTATGGTGTGGGTTAACCAAGCATTAGCATTAAATGGTGTGTCGCCAATTCCTGTTGATGAAGTGACAATCAGTACAGTTATCACGGGTGTTGTTTCGTTAGTTGCATGGTGGAAAAATAATAACTTCACTAAAGAGGCTAAATGGGGTCAAGAGAAAACGAACAAGTATAAAGCACAAAAGAAAATGGCTAAAGCTACAGGCTATGCACCAGTTACAGAAGAACCAATCGACGGATTAACAAATAAATAAAATATTTTGGGTGGCTCAATTATGGGTCGCTCTTTTTTAATGAGGTGAATAAATGAAGACACAAGCAGAATCGGTTAAATATATCAATGCAATGGAAGGTACATTTGTTGATTTTGACTTAGCATATGGCTATCAATGTTATGATGTCGCTAACAAGTATTGGTATTATGTAACAGGTCGTAAGTTATATGGTTTATACGCTAAAGACATACCTAAAGATAATAATTTCAAAGGGTATGCTACTGTATATGAAAACACACCATCATTTTTACCACTGCCTGGTGACTTAGTTGTTTGGAATGGTAATTACGGTGAAGGATGTGGACACGTTGCAGTCGTCACACAAGCGACTTTATCACAATTCCAAGTTATCGAAAATAACTGGTTAGGTGGAGGATATGTTAGTGGTAAACCAGGTTGGGAAAAAGCAACTAGACGTTGGCATACATTTGATTTTCCTATGTGGTTTATTCGTCCACATTATGATAAATCAACATCAGTTGTTAAGAAAGTGGCAAGTGTAGTTAAACCTAAAGCTACTGTAACTAAAAAGAAATTTGTACTCGTTGCTGGTCATGGATATAACGATCCAGGCGCAGTAGGTAATGGAACAAATGAACGCGATTTTATCCGTAAGAATATTATTGATAATGTAGCTAAATACTTACGTTCAGCAGGTCATACAGTAACGTTATACGATAAGAAACAAGATATGTATCAAGATACTGCATACGGTTATAATCGTGGCGATACAAAGAAATACGGGCTATATTGGGTTAAGAATAAACTTAAACCTAATGCTGTAATTGAGTTCCATTTAGATGCAGCAGGTGCAAGCGCGAGTGGTGGTCACGTTATTAAAAATGCATATTCAGCAGATAACATTGATAAAGGATTACAGAAAGCCCTAGAGGACACTGTAGGTACAATCAGAGGTATAACAACTAGAAATGACTTACTCAACGTCAACGTGGCTTATAGTCAAAATATTAACTATCGATTAGTTGAATTAGGCTTTATCACAAGCAAGAAAGATATGGACTATATTAAGAAGAACCTACAAGCATTTACTAAACGAATAGCTGAAGGTATTCATGGTAAGCCAATAGGTGGAACGCCTGCAGGTAAAAGTAAAAAGATTACATGGGCTTGGAAAGGTCGATTTACACCGAATACTAAAATTAAGGTTCGTAAATCACCAGGATTAAAAGGTGTAGTTGTAGATAAAGGCTCATGGTTAAAAGATAAAAGTGATTGGGTTGATTTCGTATCGGTAACTAAGAAAGACGGTTACTGGTGGATTAAGTTTAAATATCCAACGAACCCTAGAGCAGGTTATTTCTATTGTGCTGTATGTAAGATTACAGATAAGAAAGAACGTATTAAACATGAGAAAGCTTTTTATGGAAAATTAACATGGAAGTAACTTTTTAATTTGTTAGTCAACTTGATAATTATAGTTTAGTTTAAATTTGTTGAGGGGGAGTAGTTTTCCCTCTTTTTTTTCGATTTACTATAGTATATAATAATTTTAATTAATAAATTTATTATCGTGTGTGACGTAACTTAAAGTATGGGAATAATAGAAATGGGGATGTTTTAAGTGAGGAAGAGTAAAGCTAAGAAATTTCAAGAAGAATTTAATTCATTAGGACTTGAATTTAAAAAAGTGATTAGAGATATGTTAGACAAGGAAACAAATGGGATACATTTAGAAGAAGCAACATATTCAGATATATACGATATTGTTGAAAAATTTAACCAATATCATAGGGTTATGATTGAAGTGTGTTACAATGATTTTGCTAGTAAGAAAGATAAGATAAATGTTTATGAATTGACTGATCATACTGAAGAAGAAAAAAAATATTTAGAAAAGGTAAAAGAGAAATTTTATTATTCAAAGGATAGATATTACATTGAATCAAGCTTAATAAGACTAGAAAAGCAGTTGGATTTTATAAAAAAATTAAAAGAAAATAACAAATTTCATGATAACTATGATACTAGGGTTAAATGCAGAAAAAAAATTAAATTAGAAAATTCTTTAGAAGCTATAGGGGATACAGTTGGGAAAGTATTTAAAAAAGCTATAATTCCTGCTGTTTCTAAGGGGGCTAGTCTTGCTAAAGAAGGTTATTATACAGGAATGGATGAATTAGGTAAAAAAGCAGATACAGCTTATGAAAACTTTTATAAAGAAATGAAATCTAAACCTACATCAACTTTATTAGATTACTACAATAATAGAGAATTAAATGACTATCAATTTTCAATAATTGAAGAGGTATTAGTGGAACGTGGAGCGCTTTAAAAGTTGGATATTGTAAGGGGGTGAACTTAATGTTTGGGAAAAAAGACCATAAAAAAAGTCCTAGAGAGACTGGTGGACCAGTTGTAAGTAAAGGGCCTACTTCAGGACAAAACAGAAGTAGAAAAAAATCAGGTGAGTGGAGAAAAAAACGTAGTGATGCAGGCGTTTCGAGAGGGCCACAAAAGAAATAATAAGAAGCCATTATTAAAACCCTATCTAGCGGGAACTAGGTAGGGTTATTTTTTATGCGTAAAATTAAAAAATAACATGGTATAATACACTTAAAAAGAGGTGTTTGTATGTACATGTTATTTGAACATATATGGGATTATGAAAATTCGAAAACTAATGTAATATGCGTTAGTGAAAATAAAGATATTGTTACAAACATTTTATCAAAATATAAATTCGGTAGAATATTAGAATTTGAAGATAGAGTTATATACGAACAAGAAGATAGATATTTCATACTAGTTCATACCATTAAAGATAATTACCTAAAAAGAGAGGTAGTTATATGAAGAAGTTGAAAGATTTAGATTCGCATGAACAAAGTGTACAAAAACTAGAATTTTGTTTATTTCATATAGACAACTTGAAGAAAAAAGAAGTTTTAGATATGAATGATCAGATAATGATTAATTTATTATTAAATGTATTTAAATCGTCGATGGAGTATTCTATACAATATTTAAGAAGAACTAACAACGTATCTAAAAAGCAACTTTCATATATACCAAATAAAAATGATTTTAAGAAAGTAGAAAAATTCTATGATATCTTAAAGCAAAGATTTGGAGTTGGTGATAAGAAAGGTAAAGATATTTTTGATACTTTATTTGTTACAAATACTTATAATCAATTTAATAAAATGCAAAACGACGAGAAACACGCGCAAATAAATACACATGAGGATTATATAATTGAAAACACTGGAAATATGAACTTACCTGGCAATATCAACATAGGTGATAATACTATATCACGGCGTAAAAATGGTGAATCTAAAGGTGTCGTTTTAAATGGAGATGAATTAGATTTATCACAAAACGACGGATACTCCTACGACGAAAAAATTTATTTTGAATACAATAATAGAGAAGTATTCGAGTTCTTATATGAAGTATTTGAGTTAGTAAATAATTTCGTAATTGATATAAAAGAATACATAGATAACAAGGAGTGAGCAATATGGTAATTACGTTATTGGTATGCTCGATTACCTGTGTTGTATTAGCGAACATAAGTTTAAAATTAAGACTAGATGATTTACAAAAAGAAGTTAAAGAATTGAAGAATTAAAGGTTCAGAAATAGTTAATACCCTAGCTCATTAAAAGTTAGGGTATTTTTTTATTTTTTATAGTTATAATCAATCTAATTTTATGCTATTATATATAAAAGTTTATATTAAGGGAGAATGTAAATGAAAAGATACATAATATTATTATTTTCTTTCATAGTTTTGTTGAGTGGATGTGGGAAAGAGGACATTGAAAAAGAATTGGAAGGTACTTGGTATGACCAAGAGACGGGTGAAAAATGGTTTCGTATAGATGATGGAAAAATGTACAGATCAGAAAAATATGATGGTACAACTTATAAAGTAATTGATAAATCAAATGATTCAATTTCGTTACTATGGGAAAGCGAACGGGGAGAAGATGTAGATTTAGAATCTCAATATCATTTTGATTTTATATATGACGATTATTCAGTTGCTTATGTAGAAAGTGAATTATACAGATTAGACGGAGAAGTTCTAAATGAGGAATCTATTACAGTTGAAAAGAAAACTAATTGGTTTGATAACGCTTTTATATATAGTATATTCTTGTTGTTTATTGTATTGTTCTTTGTTGGACTATATTTTGTTATGAGAAAACCAAGAGTTAGAAAAGCAATGGGATTAGATAAGTAAAAAGATATTAGTTTGTTTATGACGATATAGGGAGAGAGTTTTATTGAAAAAATTAATTGGTTTGATATTTTTGCTAGTAATTTTTGTGTCAGGTTGTTCAAGTAAAGCAGAAAAAGGTTTTGAAGGTAAATGGTTTAACTTAGATGCTCAAGAAGAATGGGCAACAGTTAAAAATAATACATTATACTTTCCTATTGGGAAACCTATTAAATATGAGGTTAATGAATCAGATGACAATTCTTTGGATGTAACTACTTTTATGGAAACTAACGGTCAAGAATTTCAAGTAGATTATCAGATAGATTTTACTCAAAAGAATTTTACTCATGCAGTAGTTTTTGCTGAACAATATTCAGAGGATGGTTATTTAGTTAATAAAAATAGCTTTGTTATAAAAAAGGATAAAGAAGAAGGAACTTTTATCAAATTTGTAAAAATGATATTTTCAGTTATTGTAGTTATTTTATTTATCGGTGTTCTTTTCTGGATTTTTGGGAATCCTAAGGTAAAAAGGATGTTAGGATTAGATAAATAATCGAGCTACAAAATGAATTATAAAATTTATCATTAGTACTGAAAGGAGGGGGAATTTATGAGTGAAAAAAGTAAAGATTATAAACCGAAAGACGTTGTTGTAAAAGAAGATGGAACTGGGGAAGCTATCATTGAAACTCCAGATGGTCTCGATGTCAAAGTTCCACCTAAAAAGTAATTAATTACGTAACTAAACCCACCATTTAAGGTGGGTTATTTATATGGATGATTTTTAATATATTCTTTAGCTTTTCCTTGATTACCACCTGCAGCATTTATTGCTTCATATTGTTCAACGATTTTGTAATCAAAGTCTTTACCTAAACCATTTGCTATGTTTGTACGTGCAGTTTGTATAGTACCATCAAATTCTTTTTGTTCTTTACTTCCCTCAGGTAACGAATCTCTATTAAGTGTCACAAGTCGGAATGCATAATTCTTATCAGATAAATGGGGTAAGTATTCAGGATTTTCTTCCGACTGTTCATTGTTATTCTCAACTATCTGTTCATTATTCGTACTAATATCATCTTCAACAGTTTGGTTTTGATCATTAACATTTGTTGATATATCTTTATCCTTTTTAGCAATTGTATTCTCATACACCATAAACCCTGCATAAGATAGACCTACCATTAAAATAGCAATAACTAATATAGACATTATCACTTTTAAAATATTCATTTTATCCAACCTTCCCTTTTATTTATGAACTTACCATTATTATAATTTTACTCTACTCCAGCAATACTATCTATGTAAATCTTATGATAAACTATATTTAGATTTGATTTCTCTTCCTAACGTTATCAAATCTCATATCGTTATCCAATGCCCTGTCACAATTTGTGATAGGGTTTTTAAATTTTTAAAATTTTGTAATATTTAACTGGGAATTGTATCCTAAAATTTGTTAAAATATCCAAAAGAGGGGTTGGAGGTATTTATGGATTTTGACAATAAATATTATGAATTACTGGATATAAGCGATGATTTACTTTATTTATCACAAATAGTAGCGAATGTTAGAAGTGCTGATGATAAAAATTTAACGGTTGTTATAGTTAAACTTAAAACAATAATCAAAAAAATGTAACCTTATTAAAGAAAGTCCCACCATTTAAGGTGGGCATATTTATTTAATCCAATCTCTTATTTCTTTAGCTAAATTATATGACTTTCCAAGAGCGCTATTATCTCTCAAATACTTTTCTCCAGATTCTGTTATCCAAGTTATTCCCTTATCAAACCAGATTAAGTTATCTCCTTTAGAATAACCAGTGATATAGCCTTCTCGTTTTAAGAAAAACGCTTGCTCAGTAAAATCGTCTTGATCTATACCAAAATCATCTGCTGTAATTCTAATTTTCCCTTTGTCTACTTCTTTCAACATTGCATATCTTAATTTTTGTTTATTCAATACAATCCCTCCATTTTTTAATAATTCTATTCTATACCAACAATACAATCCATATTCAATCTTATCTTCTCATTATCTTTAATAACTTCGAGTTTATTCTTTTCACTATCAAATTTATGAATTTCACATGCTATTTCTTTATAATATCCACTTTCCCAATACTTAATTGTTGCTGGTGGATCATAAAATAGTTTCTGTGCTAGTACATCATTTAAATCTCTTAAGGCTAATTCATCTAAGATAGGTTTATCTGTCTTACTTTGGTCTTTAATATACTGATTAATCGTTTCATACTGTTGTGGCATTGTGGCAAAAGGCGCCCATTTAATCATTGTTCTACCTTCTGGAATATTCTTATTAAGATACTTACTGGGAATCTTTCTGTAATCTGTTTCATACTTGTACGGTTCGGGCATGCCCGGGTTAATGATTTTCAATTTAAACACCTCACGTATAATTAGTAATTTCATTATACGAACAAACGTTCTGTTTTGTAAAGGGAAGGTGAATATATGTATAAGGGGGGGCAAAAAGGGGGCAAAAAATTTGTTTTCATATGAACTAATATGAAATAGTCATTGGATAAAACCTGTGTTCAAGTGTGCTAATTACTATACTTGAACACCCATAAACTCATGTGAAAATCATATGTATTTCATCATTAGAAAAATAATAAGATTCCTATCGCCCGTATGCCATTGGCTACGGGCGTTTTATTTTTGTTTAAAAGTGAAAAAGGGTTGTTCATTTGTAATCAATACTTAATCTTTATAACCTATCCAGTATACTTTATATATGATAAAATGTTTTAATATATTATTTAAGAATATATATAATACATATTTATTAGGGGGATGTATGAAGATTAAAAGCAAATTATTGTTAGCTATTGCATTTACGAGCTTGACTGCATTGAATTTGAATTTGCATGCTGACGCTAAGGATGGCGGCGGTAGTGATATATCTAAAGACAAGACACCTAAGATACAGAACGTAGAGGTTGAACATAGAGATTACGATAAGAAATCAAGCAAGGTCCAAAAAGAAGTTGCAAAATCTTCAACGGCTGCCATGAATTATGTTTATTCATTGGAAGGCAAGGGTTGGGATTTTGATGGCTACTACGGTTGGCAATGTTTTGATTTAGTGAATTATTATTGGAATTATTTATATGGTCACGGTTTACATGGTGACTATGCAAAAGATATTCCAACTGCTAATAATTTTAGTGGTGAAGCTACAGTGTACAAAAATACACCATCATTTGTAGCACAACCAGGAGATGTCGTTGTATTTAATGAAGATTTCGGATCAGGTGCTGGACATACAGCGATTGTGTTAAACGGTAATGCAGATGGTAACGTCATGCAATTTACAAGTTTAGATCAAAATTGGTATGGTGGCGGTGCTGACAAGACAGAAGTTGCACAACGTATCACGCATGATTATGAAACTGAAATGTGGTTTATAAGACCAAATTAAGCAATCCATGATGATTACATAAGATAATATAAACGTCTGAACAAAGCAATTTGTTCAGACGTTTTATATATTGTGTCAATGGATATTGTCGTTTATGATAATATTCTTTTTTTTTTATGAAATATAACGTAAAATAGATAGGAAACATAATATTAGGGAGGACAGGCATGGTTAAAAATAAAGCACAAATCATAGCACAATTTAAAGCTCAATTCGATGCGTTTATGAAAGAAATAGATATCGAATTTGAACAATATGATATTTATGTTCAAGCATTCTCGCATTCAAGTTTTATTAATGACTTTAAATTAGATAAATTAAGTCATAATGAACGTTTAGAGTTCTTAGGAGACGCGGTGTTAGAATTGACGGTGTCACAGTTTTTATTCAAGAAATTTCCATTACTTCCAGAAGGTAAGCTCACTAAACTGCGCGCATCAATTGTATGTGAACCATCACTTGTAACATTTGCAATGAGTTTAAATATGAACGAATTACTTTTACTTGGTAAAGGTGAAGAAAAAACAGGTGGTCGTGAACGTCCATCGTTAATCGCCGATGCATTCGAATCATTTATTGGTGCATTGTATTTAGATAAAGGACTTGAAATTGTTGAGCAATTTTTAGAAAAAGTTGTATTTCCACATGTCGTTGATGAAAATTATACTGCGAATCGTGATTATAAAACAGAATTGCAGGAATTTATGCATCGTCATAATAAAGGCAATATTACGTATCATTTATTAGATGAAAGTGGTCCAGCACATCACAAGATGTTTACTTCTGAAGTACTATTAAATGGCAAACCTTTAGAAACAGGAAAAGGTAGAACGAAAAAAGAATCAGAACAAAATGCTGCTAAAAAAGCGTTGAATAATGGTCAATAAGGGGTAGTTTATGGTTTATTTAAAATCAATAGATGCATATGGATTTAAATCTTTTGCTGAACATACACATGTAGACTTTGATAATGGTGTAACAGCTATTGTCGGCCCAAATGGTAGTGGTAAAAGTAATATTACGGATGCTATAAAATGGGTTCTCGGTGAGCAATCAGCAAAAAGTTTACGTGGATCTAAGATGGAAGATGTTATCTTTAACGGGTCGAAAGAACGTAAAAAGTGCCAATATGCAGAAGTAAAATTAACATTGGATAATCATTCAAGAAAATTAAATATAGATGAAGATACAATAACAGTTGAACGCCGCTTATATAGAAATGGTGACAGTGAATATTATTTAAATAAAGAACGAACACGCTTAAAATCAGTTCTTGATCTATTTTTAGATTCAGGTCTTGGTAAAGAAGCTTTTAGTATTATATCTCAAGGTAAAGTTGATGAAGTCTTAAATGCTAAACCTAGTGATAGAAGATATCTCATAGAAGAAGCAGCTGGCGTATTAAAATATAAAAAACGTAAAAAAGAAGCGACGCAAAAATTAGACGAAACAGAACAAAATTTAAATCGTGTTGAAGACATTGTATTCGATTTAGAAGCTAGAGTTGAGCCTCTAAGAGAAGAAGCTGCCATTGCTGAAGAGTATATTGCTTTAAAAGAAGAAATGAAAAAGAGTGATATTACTGTAACGGTATATGATATTGAAAGTTTAAATAAAGATTTTAAAAAGCTTGAACAAGAAATTGAGCATTTTCAATATCAAAAAGAACAAAAAACAAATGAATTAGACGCTATGACATTTGAATTAAATGAAAAGAAAAAATCGAGAGATCAGATTTCTAATCAAATACAAAATGATAACAAGGCATTAGTTGAAGCGACTGAATCATTAGAAAGATTTACTGGTCAATTAGAAGTCTTAAAAGAACGTCAAAAAAATAGTGATGCGACAAATGAAAGACTTGAAGAAGAAAAGCAAGCTTCTCAAACGAGAATTAACAAAATTACTGAACAAATTAAAGAAATTGATGCAGAACTAAAAGAATTTAAAGATAGATATCAAGTATTAGTGCAAGAAATTAATGGACTTGAAGGTCAATTATCGAATCAAGAAGGTACATTTGAAGAGAAAATTGAACAACTGAAAGATCGTTATTATCAACTAATGACAGAGCAATCAGACATTAATAATGATATTAGATTTTTAGAAGACAAATTAGCAACACATCAAGAAAAGCAATCAAGATTAGATGGCAGACAAAAAGAAGTATACGAAGAACTTCAACGCGTTTGGGAAGATAAATCAACTTATACAGAAAAGCTACAATCTGTTGAAAAAGAACTTCAAGAAACAACTGAAAAATATAAAGCTGACCATAAGTTGTTAAAAACTAAAGAGCAAGCATATAAAGATACGGAGTCAAAACTTTATCAAGCGTACCGTTATACAGAACAAATGAAGACGCGTATTAATACGTTAAAGAGTATGCAAGATGAATACTCCGGATTTTATTCTGGTGTTAAACATGTGCTGAAAGAAAAGTCACTCAATGGTATAGAAGGTGCAGTTGCTGAAATTATCGATACACCTTCGAAATTGACAACAGCTATTGAAATAGCGCTAGGTGCTTCTTTGCAACACATTATTGTACAAGAAGAGAAAGATGCGCGTTTAGCGATTAAATATTTAAAAGATAAAAAACTAGGTCGTGCTACTTTCTTACCAATGAATGTGGTTAAAAAACGATTTATACCACAATCTGTTATCGAGCAAATTAATGATCAACAAGGCTTCATTACAGTAGCTTCTGAAGGTGTTAAATATGACGAGAAATATCGAAATATTGTAGAGCATTTGTTAGGTAGTACAATTATTGCTAAAGATTTAGAAACTGCCAATCAACTTGCGAGGTTAATTCAGTTCAAGCATAGAATCGTGACACTTGAAGGCGATGTGATTACGCCAGGCGGGGCTATGACTGGTGGTGGCAAAGAGAAGAAAGCAAGTTTGTTATCACAAAAAGATGAACTGAAAACGACTGAAGATAAGTATCAGAACTTTATGCAACAAACAACTCAAATTGAGGAGAATGTTAAAGCATTAAAACAAGAAGTTCAAAATATCGAACAGTCATTAACTGAAACACAAGAAAAAGGTACTGAATTAAGAGCTAAAGAGCATGAGGTAACGTTACAATTAGATGCAGTATTAGCTAAAGAAAAACGATTAAAAGACGAAAATGAAACGTTTGAATTTGAAAAAAATGATGGCTATAACTTTGTGAAAGGTCAAGAAACATTACAAGAAAAACAAAATAAACTTGTAACGATTAAACAAGATATAGAGAAAATTGATAACGAAATCAATCAATTAAATGCATCTCTTTCACATAGCAAAGATAGTGAAAAAACTATTCAAAATACATTAAATGAAAAACGTTCAAATCTTGCAGTTGAAAAAGAACGAAATCGTTTGAAAGAACAAGATAAGAAACGACTTAAAGAAGATTTAAACGAATATGAACATACGTTAACTAAGATTAATGACCAAATTGAATTAATCAATTCTGATGATTATATGGGTAGCGGTCAATTTGAAAAAGTCGAAAGTCAAATTCAACTATTTACAGCTAAAAAGCAAGAAATAGAAACGAAAATGATGGATGATCAAGATAAATATAAATCTATTCAAGAAAAAATCGAGCAAATAGAGCGCGATACGCAATCTATGCATCAAAGTATTTCTGGTTTAGAAACAGGATTACAAGATATGGTTAGTAAGCACTCGAAAATAGATATTATGATTGAACATCAATTGACACACTTAAATGAAACGTACCAATTAACTTTTGAAAAAGCACAATCATTGTATGAAATGCCTGAAGATATTTCAGAAGCAAGAAAAACTGTTAAATTAACGAAAATGTCTATAGATGAACTTGGACATGTAAATTTAAATGCGATTGAACAATTTAAAGAAGTTAATGAAAGATATACTTTCTTAAGTGACCAAAGAACAGATTTATTAGAAGCAAAAGAAACATTAGAACAAGTCATATTAGAAATGGATGGCGAAGTATCAACTAGATTTAAAGAAACATTTGATGAAGTGAATCATCATTTTGGAAATGTGTTTAAATCACTCTTCAATGGTGGACGTGCTGAGTTACAACTTACAGACAAAGATATTTTAGATGCGGGTGTTGAAATTGTCGTACAACCTCCAGGTAAGAACAGACAATACTTATCACTACTTAGTGGTGGGGAACGTGCGCTATCTGCAATTAGTTTACTCTTTGCGATATTAAAAGCACGTACAGCGCCTTTTGTAATTCTAGATGAAGTTGAAGCTGCATTAGATGAACAAAATGTCATAAGATATGCAGAATATTTAGATCAGCTCAAATCAGAAACTCAATTTATCGTCATTACACATAGAAAAGGTACAATGTCATACGCGGATAGCTTATATGGTGTTACAATGCAAGAAGCGGGCATTTCTAAACTTGTGAGTGTTAACTTAAAATCAATTAAAGAAGAAGAATTGGAGGCATTACAATCATGAGTTTTTTTAAACGATTAAAGGATAGATTCTCTCCTAGTGAAGAAAAAAACAAAGAGATTGAAAACCAAGAAGAACAACCAGTCCAAGACTTAGAACCTGAGTCTAATGAAAAAGAAAATCCTGAAGCGGTTCAGTTTGACGATGGATTAATGTCATTAGATGAGTTCGAAGAATGGGAATCAGAACAACTTGGTGCTAAGTTCAAACAAGGATTAGAAAAATCTAGAGAGAACTTCCAAAATAAATTAAATGATTTATTAGCAGTGTATCGTAAAGTTGACGAAGATTTCTTTGAAGCATTAGAAGAAATGTTAATTCAAGCAGATGTTGGATTTAACACAGTTATGGAACTTGTTGATGAATTACGTATGGAAGCTAAACGCCAAAATATTAGTGAAACATCTGAATTAAGAGAAGTCATCGTTGAAAAAATAGTCGAAATTTATGTACAAGATGATGAAGATATTGATCGAATGAATATTGAAAATGACCGATTAAATGTTATATTAATGGTTGGTGTTAATGGTGTTGGTAAAACGACGACAATTGGTAAATTAGCACACCGTTATAAACAAGAAGGTAAAAAAGTTATGTTAGCAGCTGGAGATACTTTCCGTGCAGGTGCTATTGAGCAATTGAAAGTTTGGGGAGAACGTGTTGGCGTAGAAGTAATTAGTCAAAAAGAAGGTTCTGACCCAGCAGCAGTTATGTATGATGCTGTAAATGCTGCTAAAAATAGAGGTGCTGATATTTTAATTTGTGATACTGCAGGACGATTACAAAATAAAGCAAACTTAATGAATGAATTACAAAAAGTTAGAAAAGTTATTGATCGTAACGTACCTGGCGCACCTCACGAAGTATTATTAGCATTAGATGCGACAACTGGACAAAATGCATTATCACAAGCTAAGTCATTTAAAGAAGTGACACAAGTTACAGGTATCGTATTAACGAAACTTGACGGAACAGCAAAAGGTGGTATCGTGTTAGCGATACGTAATGAATTACAAATTCCAGTTAAATTTGTAGGACTCGGTGAAAAACTTGATGACTTACAACCATTTGATGCAGAAAGCTATGTTTATGGATTATTTGCAGATATGATAGATGCGAATGAATCTGTTGAAAATACTACTGAAGAAGCTGATCAAAATGACGGAAAATAATGAACTTATAAAAACAATGAGAATGAATTACTTATTTGATTTTTATCAAGGTTTATTAACTGAAAAACAACGCAATTATTTAGAGTTATATTATTTACAAGATTATGCACTAAGTGAAATTGCAGAGACATTTCATGTGAGTCGACAAGCAGTATATGATAATATAAAACGAACAGATGAATTATTAGAAGAGTATGAAACGAAATTACAACTCTTTAAAAAATTTAAAGAAAGACAATCTATTATTGATGAATTAAAAAGATTGTCAGGAGATAATCAAGAACTTAATCAAGCGATAGAACGCTTAGAAATTCTTGAATAGGAGGAGAAATTTATGGCATTTGAAGGGTTATCCGAAAGACTTCAAGCCACGATGCAACGCATCAAAGGTAAGGGTAAAGTTACAGAGTCAGATATTAAAGCAATGATGCGTGAAGTACGATTAGCATTATTAGAAGCAGACGTTAACTTTAAAGTTGTTAAATCTTTTGTAAACACAGTATCTGAACGCGCGTTAGGTGCAGATGTTATGCAATCTTTAACACCTGGACAACAAGTCATCAAGATTGTTCAAGATGAATTAACAACTTTAATGGGTGGAGAAAATAGTAAAATTAATATGAGCAGTAAACCACCTACTGTTGTGATGATGGTCGGTTTACAAGGTGCAGGTAAAACAACAACTGCAGGTAAATTAGCATTATTAATGAGAAAAAAATATAACAAAAAGCCATTACTTGTTGCATGTGATATTTATAGACCAGCTGCGATTCAACAATTACAAACAGTTGGTAAGCAAATTGATATACCTGTATATACTGAAGGCGATCAAGTAAGTCCGAAACAAATTACTGAGAACGCGTTGAAATATGCGCGTGAAGAACATTTAGACTTTGTTATTATCGATACAGCAGGTCGTTTGCATATTGATGAAGCATTAATGAATGAACTTGTAGACGTTAAAGAAGTATCTAAACCAGATGAAATTATGCTTGTTGTAGACTCTATGACAGGTCAAGATGCTGTTAATGTTGCAGAATCATTTGATAATACAATAGATGTAACAGGTGTAACATTAACTAAATTAGATGGTGATACACGTGGTGGTGCAGCACTTTCAATCCGTTCTGTTACTGAAAAGCCAATTAAATTTATTGGTATGAGTGAAAAGCTAGATGGACTTGAATTGTTCCATCCAGAACGTATGGCATCTAGAATTTTAGGTATGGGTGACGTATTAAGTTTAATTGAAAAAGCCCAACAAGGTGTCGATGAAGAAAAAGCTAAAGAATTAGAAAAGAAAATGAGAACATCTTCATTTACTTTTGATGATTTCTTAGAACAATTAGAACAAGTTAAAGGTTTAGGTTCGTTAGATGATCTGATGAATATGATTCCAGGTGCTAACAAAATGAAAGGCATGAAAAATGCTAACATGGATCCTAAACAAATCGATAATGTTCAAGCGATTATCCGTTCTATGACTTTAGAAGAAAGAAATAATCCTGACATTTTAAATGTTTCTAGAAAACGTCGTATTGCTAAAGGTTCAGGTCGTTCTTTACAAGAAGTAAATAGATTGATTAAACAATTTGGCGACATGAAGAAAATGATGAAACAATTTACAGGAAGCAATAAAAAAGGTAAAAAAGGTAAACGCGGTGGAAATCCATTCCAAGGCATGAACTTACCGTTCTAATAGAAGCGTGACGCATCTATAATATAGAGCAAAGTTATGGCAGCTATCTTTAAGTGATCATGCCAGCTTTGCTCTCTTATTTTGCATGAAATTTAAATTGGTAAAGAGAAAACACTTTACAAACAATTTATATCCTGTTATAGTATTTACTTGTAGAAAAGAAATTATAAATGAGTAAGGAGTTTTTTAAACATGGCAGTTAAAATTCGTTTAACACGTAAAGGGTCAAAAAGAAACCCATTTTATCGTATAGTAGTAGCAGATGCACGTTCTCCACGTGATGGTCGTATTATCGAACCAATCGGTACTTACAATCCAGTTGCTAAACCAGAAGCAGAAATCAAAGTTGACGAAGAGTTAGCTTTAAAATGGTTAGCTGACGGTGCAAAACCTACTGATACAGTTCGTGATATCTTATCAACTCAAGGTATCATGGAGAAATTCCATAATTCTAAACTTTCTAAGTAAAGCGTAGATTATATTGGAAAAATTAATACAAACAATTATAGTACCGCTCGTAGATTATCCGGAGAACATCAATATATCTAAAGATGAACAAGATTCTAGCATTACGTTCAATATAGACGTTCATGAAGAAGACATTGGCAGAATTATTGGTAAGAAGGGCAGAATGATTAAAGCAATTCGTACAATTGTGTCTGGTTCAATGAACGAGCAAGGCAAGAAAGTGTTTGTAGAAGTTAATTAAGAGTACCTAATTGGTGCTCTTTTTTATGTTAATAATGAAAGAAACAGTTGAGGAGGCACAGCTCAATGAATGTTGAAATAGGCAAAATTGTTAATACACATGGTATTAAAGGTGAAGTGAAAGTATTATCAGATTCTGACTTTACCGATGAACGATTTCAAAAAGGTCAAATTATTACAGTTAAGAAAAATAATGAATCATTTTCATTTACTATAGCATCACATAGAATTCATAAGAATTTTCATCTATTAACGTTTGAAGGTATTCATAACATTAACGATATCGAACATTTAAAAGGTTCTAAAATTTATCAAGAACAATCAAATGAAGCGATTGAACTTGAAGAAAATGAGTACTACTATTCAGATATTATTGGTTGTACAGTATTTGTTGAAGAAGAAGCGTTAGGTAGAGTAATTGAAATTATGGAAACAGGTGCGAACGATGTATGGGTCGTTAAGGGAGATAAAGAATATTTAATTCCTTATATTGAAGATGTGGTTAAACATGTTGATGTTGATCTGAAGACTATTAAAATTGAACCATTAGAAGGTTTATTAGACTGATGAAGATTGATTACTTAACACTGTTTCCAGAAATGTATGAAGGTGTACTCAATCATTCCATAATGAAACGAGCACAAGATAAAGAAATTGTTCAATTTAATACTGTGAATTTTAGAGATTTTGCGAATAATAAACATTCACAAGTTGATGATTATCCTTATGGTGGCGGACAAGGTATGGTCCTTAAACCAGAACCTGTATTCAATGCGCTTCAATCATTAGATAAAGATGAAAATACGCGCGTGATTTTAATGTGTCCACAAGGCGAGCCATTCACACAAGCAAAAGCGGAGTCTTTATCAGAAAGCGATCATATTATTTTTATATGTGGTCATTATGAAGGCTATGATGAACGTATTAGAGAACATTGTGTAACGGATGAAATCTCAATTGGGGACTTTGTATTAACAGGTGGAGAACTTGCAAGCATGACAATGACAGATGCAATCGTAAGACTAATACCAGGTGTTCTCGGTAATCAAGTATCACATGAAGATGATTCATTTTCATCTGGATTATTAGAACATCCTCAGTACACAAGACCAGCAGATTATGAAGGCTTAAAAGTACCAGATGTATTATTATCTGGGAATCATGCCAACATTGAAAAATGGAGACATGAACAATCATTGTTAAGAACACAACAGAGAAGACCAGATTTGTTAGATAGTTATCCATTAACAGAAGCGGATAAACGTTTCTTAAATGATAACAAAAAATAGATTGAATCAACTTGTGCAATGTGATATATTAATATAAGTGTGTGAGCACAAATTCACTATGATCCGCTGCTAGCATTTATATGAAACAATTACATTGGGCAAGAACATAGTCAGAAGGAGAGAATATAATGAGTAATAATAAGTTAATCGAAGCAGTAACAAAAGACCAATTACGTACGGATATTCCAACATTCCGTGCTGGTGACACTTTAACTGTACACGTACGTATCGTTGAAGGAAGCCGCGAACGTATCCAAGTGTTCGAAGGTGTAGTTATTAAACGTCGTGGTGGCGGAATTTCTGAAACGTTTACAGTTCGTAAAATTTCATACGGTGTTGGTGTTGAGCGTACATTCCCTGTACACACTCCAAAAATCGAGAAAATCGAAGTTAAACGTCGCGGTAAAGTACGTCGTGCGAAACTTTACTACTTACGTAGCCTACGTGGTAAAGCTGCTCGTATTAAAGAAATTAGATAATATAAACCTTGGCATTGCTTGCTAAGCGTTTAAGTGTTTGGGACATATATTCCGACACAAAATAAATAAGCATATCACTGAACTGATTACTCAGTTGCTGGTGATATGCTTATTTTTTATTTACTAAAATGGGTCGAATATATTTAAGTTTACTGCTTCGAATTCACTTTTCTTGTGAAGACAAAGCTTAAAATAATTGAAACAATTGAAACCAAAATCATCGTTTTAAAATAGGGTGGTTGATAAGTGATTTCTATATCTTTGTCTTGTTGTTCTACATCAATACCTGTCATAATATGATTGACTTTATGAATGGCTTTGTCTTTACCGTCTACTTTAGCCTTTAAGCCCTCTCTATACGGTATATTGATGACTGCTTTTCCTTTTTTATGTTCTTGTAAAGATATATTAATTTTCCCGTTTGTTTCATGGTAAGTATAATGCTTCTCTTTATGAGCTTGCTTCAATGTTTGATAATTTTCACCATATAAACCTTGTAACTGTAATTGATATTTCCCATTCGTTAATGAGATAAATATTTTACCATCTTTAGGTACTGGCACACGATAAAGTAAATCATCTTGATTCATGCGATATTTTGAATCTTGGAAGAGACGATTATTTGGATAATCATTTACTTGAATCGTAAAGTTTGATTGCGGTAATTCACGTTCTAAATGTAACATCAAATATAAATCTTGATATTGATTCGTTAATTTTTTAGGTAGCTGAATCGTTAAACCATCTCCATTTCGAGGCACGGTCAACATGTCATCTTTATAATCGGCATCACGCGTTGTAATGGTCGTTTGATTTAATAGATTCGGTGCTTTGTTTATTTGCGCATTTCCTTTATTTTTATCGGTTGTAACAACACCTTTAATCATGGCATGTTCAAGATCTAATGGATTATCAATATCATGGGCATCATAATATTGATCGGTTACTTTAACAGCAGGTAATGGTTGCTCGTTTTCTAATATTTGATATTTGCCATCGTCTTGAATTAATTTAAAGTTTGCTGGCGATGATTTCTGGTACGATTTCTTCATTATATACTTTGTTGACCAAAGGCTGTATAAGTTTGATCGATCTTGCATATCGCTATAACGACTTAACGATTCATTCTGTAGATTAACTTTTGCATCTTCAAAAAGATATTGATTCAAACCACCATCAAATATACTCGAGTATAAACTAAGACCTTTAAAATGTTGATACATAGGAGTGTTATCTTGTGTTAATACGCGCCAACCTAATCTTTCATCAGGATTCAATTGTTGATTTAAATGTGATACATGACTTCGTTGTAGGCCACTATCAAACGTACTTGCTTGAATAAAGAATTTATTCGCACGTCTTTCATGATCATCGTGATAGATTTGGTTCTTACTATGATCTTTTGAGACTAAGAAAGAAGTTAACAATATCAAAGCCGCAAATACAAGTGTTAATATACGTGTAAAATGTTTTATAGTTAATACGAGTAATCCTATTATAAATAGAATAGGTACCATCCAAATCCAACTGACATAATCTTTAGTTATATAATAACTTGAAAAGATAACAACAAAACATGGTATAGCCGTGATGATATATTGCTTGATGCCGATTGATTTAAAGTAATATGCGTAACTCGCAATTAAACCACTAGAAAAGAACGTTAATAAATAATGCCATCTTTTTTGTGGAGCAGAAAAGCCATTAAAAATACTATCTACATAAGGTATGAAACTCGCTATCATTAAGATAATCGTGAAAATACTAAATAATCTATAATAATAATGTTTGTATAGTTTTATTGTTAAAAGCGCTTGAATGGCTATAAAAAGTACAACAATTAAATAATTGTCATAGAAAATATTGTCATGTTTATTGAAGTTAGACAGTAATGGAATCGTTCCATTATAAATTGCACGATTATTCCCAATGAAACTATGGGCAGAGTGGAAGAAAATAAATAAACTACTTCCAAGTCCAAGTATACTCGCTACTACAAGTAATTTAAGTTGTTGTATTCTTGGTACGATATCTGCCTTATGTTGAAAAATAAATCGATAGAAATAGTAAATGAGTCCTGTTAAAAATTGATAGTATGCAAAATAAAAGTTATTGATAAACGTTAAGGCAACGATTAAGATAAACATGCCTATTTTTTTATCTTTTAAAAATCTTTCAATACTGAATAATAATAATGGTAATAGCATAAAGACATCACTAAAGAATGGCCAATATACAGTAAACCTAAAATAAATAGGAGAAACTGCAAATAGAAAAGCAGCAACTATCGAAGCAGTTCGATTTAAGCCAATCTTCTTAACATATAAATAGGTAAAACTCATAATTAAAAATGACTTTACGATTGATATGACAATGGCATTCTGAGCCCAAAATAACATGTGGTCCGTATTAAAATGAAAGATAAATGAGCCTATCCAAACAAAAATGACATTGATAATGAACAAAATATTCGTAGAGAAGTAATACGACAAATCCATAAACATATCTCCACCAAGACCTAAATCAGTTGAATAGAAAAATGTTCCGTGTGTCCAATGTTCATACAGATACATTTGTATTGGCAACATTTGTTCGATACCATCATTTGGACCAGTAAAAATAATACCATCTTTAAAATAGCGATATAGTATATAACTATGACCTAAAATGGCTAAGATACCGAAAAGCAAAATGTATTTGAAAATAGCGTTGTTATTTAAAAATGTTTTTATTTTATTTATCATTTGATTCACCTATATGTGTTATTCGTGAGATTTAAGGTTTGTTTGTTGAATAATATATTTTGGTCTATCTTTTGTTTCATAATAAATACGACCAATATATTCACCTATGACACCTAAACTAAATAATTGAAGACCACCTAAGAATAAAATGGCGGAAATAATTGTGAAATAACCAGGTTCTTCGATGCCATGTATCATAATATTTATAAATGTTATTAAAATATATAGAAGACAGATAAACATTGTAATACCACCAAAATAAAAGCATAGTCGAAGCGGTTTATTATTAAAACTAACGATACCATCAATTGCGTAATCGATTAATTTAAAGTTGGAATATTTAGAACGTCCTTGATTTCTATCTAGATGATCATATGTAATACTTGTCTTATTAAAACCAACCCATTCAAATATACCTTTAGAGAATCGGTTATACTCTGTCATTTTAATGATAGACTCAACAACTTCTTTAGATATTAAGCGAAAGTCACCTTCACCGCTTTTTAATTTAACATCAATCATATTTCTAGATAATTTATAGAAAATTTTAGCTGGGATTCTTTTTAAAAATGACTCTTTGTCGCGGTTGCGTAATGCGACGACTTGTTGATAGCCTTCAAGGTGTAATTCGATCATTTGTGGGATTATCTCAGGTGGGTGTTGAAGGTCTGAATCCATGATGATAACAGCATCTCCTATACTGTGCTCAAGGCCACAATACATAGCAGATTCTTTGCCGAAATTTTTAGAAAAAGATATGTATTTAACATGTTTGTCTTTTTCTGATAGTGATTGAATTAAATTTAGTGAAGCATCTGTAGAACCATCATCAACAAAAATGATTTCAAATTGATGTGGCAAATTTAAAAAGACGTTTGATACTTTTTCATGTAAAATAGAGATGTTAGTTTCCTCATTATAAAGAGGAACTATAATTGAAATAAACATAACAAACCTCCTATATAGATATGGTTAATATATCATATTTCGATAGTTTAAGATAAGAAAGGATAAATATAAATGACAATTCAATGGTTTCCAGGTCATATGGCCAAAGCGAGACGCGAAGTAACAGAACAATTAAAGATGGTAGATGTGGTATTCGAATTAGTCGATGCACGTATTCCGTTATCTTCAAGAAATCCAATGATTGATGACATTGTTAAACAAAAACCTCGTGTTGTAATACTTAATAAAAAAGACATGTCAAAACAAAGTGAGACAGATAAATGGACGCAATACTTTAAAAATCAAGGCTTTTTCCCAGTTCAAATTGATTCGAAACATGGTAAGCATTTAGGTGAGCTTATGAAAGCTGCACAAGCTGCCACTAAAGAAAAATTTGATAGAGAAAAACGTAAAGGTCTTCGTCCGAGAGCAATCAGAGCTATGATAGTTGGTATTCCGAATGTAGGTAAATCAACACTTATTAATAAATTAGCCAAAAAATCAATTGCTAAAACAGGTAATACACCGGGTGTAACGAAAAAACAACAATGGATTAAAGTAGGCAAAGAATTAGAATTGTTAGATACTCCAGGGATTTTATGGCCGAAATTTGAAGACCAAACAATCGGTAAAAAGCTGAGTTTAACTGGCGCAATTAAAGACAGTATTGTACATTTAGATGAAGTTGCGATATATGGATTAAACTTTTTAATCGATCATGATCCAGAAAAATTAAAACAATTTTATCAAATTGAATTACCTGAAGACGGTGACGTTATTGGTTTGTTCGATCAAATAGGTAAAAGAAGAGGCATGTTAAAACGTGGTAATGAAGTAGATTATGAGTCTGTCACTGAGTTAATTATTAGAGATTTACGTAATGCTAAAATTGGTCATTACTGCTTCGATATATATGAAGAAATGAAGGATGGCATGCATGAAACAGAAGAGCATTAAAGAAATTGTTGAAGAGATTAATCAATATTTAACGATTCAAGAAGTTGAAGCATCGCCTTATAACGAAGATGAACGTAAAGGTGTTCAAAATGCTTTGAGCAAACGAATCAAGCAGTTAGAAAAAATAGAACAACTTCACCTTAAATATATTCAAATGAATCAGTATGAAAAACAAGTATTAGACTTAAACAAAGATGCTGTAATTTGCGGAATTGATGAAGTAGGGCGAGGTCCACTTGCAGGCCCAGTCGTAGCAAGTGCGGTCATTCTTGAACAAGACCATCAATATTTAGGCATTACAGATTCGAAAGCTTTATCACAAGCTAAACGTTTTTATTTCGAACAAGAAATATATAATCGTGCATGTTCAGTAGGTATTGGCATTGCAACTGTTGAAGAAATTGATGAACTCAATATATATGAAGCAACAAAGGTAGCGATGCAACGAGCAATAGATCAATTATCAATTAAACCAGACCACTTGTTAATAGATGCGATGAAGTTAGATAATGGCATTCCACAAACATCTATTATAAAGGGTGACTTAAATAGTGTTTCTATAGCAGCAGCGAGTGTGATTGCTAAAGAATATCGTGATAAGTTAATGTCTCAATATCATATAGAATATCCTGGATATGATTTTGATAAAAATAAAGGATACGGTACAAAAACACATTTAGAAGGGCTCGAAAATTATGGTATTACACCGATACATCGTAAAACGTTCGAACCTATCAAATCAAAAGTGAAATATTAGTCTAACAATTCGTAAAATTGGACTCTCCTTGTTTACAATAACGCTTACATTTTCTATAATTGAGAAGTAAGCAAACATTATTGTATGTATTAGGAGGATGGAGAATGAATATCCATGAGTATCAAGGTAAAGAGATTTTTCGCTCTATGGGCGTAGCTGTACCTAATGGTTCAGTGGCTTTTTCACCTGCTGAAGCAGTAGAAAAAGCGAAAGAATTAGATTCAAATGTATATGTTGTTAAAGCGCAAATCCATGCTGGTGGACGTGGTAAAGCTGGTGGCGTTAAAATTGCTAAATCAATTGATGAAGTACGTGAATATGCTAAAGAATTATTAGGCAAAGTACTTGTTACACATCAAACTGGCCCTGAAGGTAAAGAAGTAAAACGTCTTCTTATCGAAGAAGGATGCGATATTCAAAAAGAATATTACATTGGATTCGTTATCGATAGAGCTACAGATAGAATTACTTTAATGGCTTCAGAAGAAGGCGGAACTGAAATTGAAGAAGTTGCTGCAGCAACACCTGAAAAAATCTTCAAAGAAGTGATTGATCCTGTTACTGGATTAATGCCTTACCAAGCTAGAAGAATAGCATTTAATATTAACATCCCTAAAGAATCAGTTAACAAAGCTGTTAAATTAATGATGTCTTTATATAATGTGTTTGTAGAAAAAGACTGTTCAATTGTTGAAATTAACCCACTTGTTACAACAGGTAGTGGTGAAGTATTAGCACTTGATGCAAAAGTAAACTTCGACGATAATGCTTTATTCAGACATAAAGATATCGTTGAAATGCGTGATTTAGAAGAAGAAGATGAAAAAGAAATCGAAGCTTCTAAATACGACTTATCTTATATCGCACTAGATGGAAACATCGGTTGTATGGTAAACGGAGCTGGCTTAGCTATGGCTACGATGGATACAATTAATCACTTTGGCGGTAATCCGGCTAACTTCCTTGACGTTGGGGGCGGCGCAACAAAAGAAAAAGTTACTGAAGCATTCAAAATCATCTTAGGTGATTCACAAGTAGAAGGTATCTTTGTAAATATCTTCGGTGGAATCATGAAATGTGATGTCATTGCTGAAGGTATCGTAGCTGCTGCTAAAGAAGTTGAATTAGATATGCCTTTAGTTGTAAGACTTGAAGGTACTAATGTTGAACAAGGTAAACAAATCTTAAAAGAATCTGGTTTAGCAATCGAGCCAGCATCTATCATGGCTGATGGTGCTCAAAAAATTGTTAAATTAGTTCAAGAACGATAAGAAAGGCGGAGAGTTACGTGAGTGTATACATCGATAAAAATACAAAAGTATTAGTCCAAGGTATTACGGGTGCAACAGCACTTTTCCATACTAAACAAATGCTAGAATACGGTACTCAAATCGTTGCTGGGGTAACACCTGGTAAAGGTGGGCAAGTGGTTGAAGGTGTACCAGTATTTAACACTATAGAAGAAGCAGTCGCTGAAACTGGCGCAACTGTTTCAGTAATATATGTACCAGCTCCATTTGCGGCTGATGCAATTATTGAAAGTGCAGATGCTGAATTAGACTTAGCTATTTGTATCACAGAACATATTCCTGTTATTGATATGATTAAAGTTAAGAGATACTTAGAAGGTAAGAAAACACGCTTAGTAGGACCAAACTGTCCTGGTGTGATCACTGCAGATGAATGTAAAATTGGTATTATGCCTGGTTACATCCATAAAAAAGGTCACGTAGGCGTAGTTTCACGTTCAGGTACATTAACATATGAAGCGGTTCATCAATTAACTCAAGCAGGTATCGGTCAAACGACAGCAGTTGGTATTGGTGGAGACCCAGTTAATGGTACAGACTTCATTGATGTATTAAAAGCATTTAATGAAGACGACGAAACATATGCAGTTGTTATGATTGGTGAAATCGGTGGTACAGCTGAAGAAGAAGCAGCTGAATGGATTAAAGCTAACATGACAAAACCAGTAGTAGGATTCATTGGTGGTCAAACAGCACCTCCAGGAAAACGTATGGGTCATGCTGGTGCAATTATTTCAGGTGGTAAAGGTACTGCATCTGAAAAAATCAAAACTTTAAATGACTGTGGTATTGATACAGCAGATACACCATCTGTTATCGCTGAAACACTTATAAACCGTATTAAAAAAGAAGACGGTTTATACGAAAAATGTCTAACAGTTAAATAATAATCATATATATAAGTACAGTGTCTTTCTTCAATAGAAAAGCACTGTGCTTATTTGGTGTTTAAATTTATATATCCCACTAATGAACTGAATTTTAGTTTGTTAGTGTTTTTTTGTAGACAATATTAAATGCATAAACTATAATATATGTAAAATATTAACAAACAGGAGTGAGGCATGAATCACAACAATGAAACAGCATATGTAAATGCACTAACATCAAGATTAAATGAAGACAGTCATGATATTGAAATCATGTATAAATTTAAAGGTTATGAAGGCGAACAACTAGTAGAAAATCTACTAAAGCAACAACATCAAATTGTGTTTAGTCATAATCTTGAATTTGTATCTTCAAATGCAGTACAAATAGATTTTTTAATCATACATAACAGTCAAATAAGTATATTAGAAGTTAAACACTATTATGGTGATTTCGAAATCTATGACAACTATATAAAGAGTTCTTATAATAAACATTACACATCACCATTTATACAATTATACAAAGCTAAAAATACCCTCCAATCAATACTTCAAGAAATCAATCTAAACCTACCAATAAATCACTTTTTAGTATTTTCAAACCCCACATTTACACTAAGAAACCACATACCAAACCGCTCGCAAGTACTATTGCGCTCTGAATTTTATAAATTTCCACATATAAGAAACCAAAACAAGATCGTTAGCCGCCCGTCCAAAACAGAAAAAATCTACATTATAAGAGGTGTACATTTATAAATGATTATCAAGAAACAATTTTGAAATTAATATACAGTGGTTTTACGACTAATCAAATTCACAAGATGATTCGTTATGATCCTGAGTTAAATTTTCTTTCATATAGAACTGCGTTTATTGATTTTGTATATAAAAGTGGTTTTAAAGAGAGAACAATATTAACGATGTATCACAAATATAATGATAGTCATATAGATAAAATACGTTCTTCATTAGAAAAAAGAAATATTCAAATGGTGTTTTCTGATGAGGATTGTTATCCAACTTTATTGAAGGAAATTTATGATTATCCGCTTGTACTTTTCGGAATGGGTAATATGTCGTTATTGCAAAATAAACAAAAATTGGCTATAGTCGGTTCAAGGAAGGCTACACAATATTCAGAACAAATTTGTGATGCTATCGTGCCAGAACTGGTTAAGTCTCATATTACAATTGTTTCTGGAATGGCAATGGGAGCAGATTATTTTGCACATTTAAAAGCGATAGAGTATAGTGGTCAAACTATAGGTGTTGCTGCATTTGGTTTAGATTACCATTATCCAAAAGCGACACAATATATAAGTGAACTGATGCGTAAAGATCATCTCGTCATATCTGAGTATTATCCAACAACAAAAGTTCAAAAATGGCGTTTCCCAGAAAGAAATCGTATTATTAGTGGATTGTCACAAGGTGTATTAGTAACTGAAGCAAATGGACGTAGTGGTTCTTTAATTACGATAGACTTGGCATTGGAACAAAATAGAAATGTATATTGTTGTCCTGGTACGATTTTTCAATCTTTAAGTAAAGGTGGCAATAATAGAATAAAAGAAGGTGCCAAGCTCGTACAAAATGCTCAAGATATCATTGAGGATTATTGTATATTTACTGAACAAAAATAAATTTTATAAAATGTTTTAATTGACAAAGCTGAATTTATCAGTTTATCATTTACATTTGTAATCAATAGAATAGCAAGGGGGACTTACTTTGGCAGAAAATCTTGTCATCGTTGAATCGCCCGCAAAAGCAAAAACCATTGAAAAATATTTAGGAAAAAAATATAAAGTCGTTGCATCTATGGGGCATGTTAGAGATTTACCTCGTAGTCAAATGGGCGTAGATGTTGAAAATAATTATGAACCTAGATATATTACGATTCGCGGCAAAGGGCCAGTTGTAAAAGATTTAAAACGCTATGCAAAAAAAGCAAAAAACGTTTATCTCGCAAGTGACCCCGATCGTGAAGGTGAAGCAATTGCGTGGCATTTAGCACATATATTAGATATAGATGAAAATAAAAAATCAAGAGTCGTATTTAACGAAATTACAAAAGATGCAGTAAAAGATAGTTTTAAGCATCCTAGAGAAATAGAACATGAATTAGTTGATGCACAACAAGCGAGACGTGTACTAGATAGACTTGTTGGGTATAACATTTCTCCAGTGTTATGGAAAAAAGTTAAAAAAGGTTTGTCAGCAGGTCGTGTACAATCTGTTGCATTAAGACTCGTTATAGATCGTGAAAACGAAATTAATAATTTTAATCCAGAAGAATACTGGACAATTGAAGGTTTATTTAAACATAAAACTAAAACATTTAGTGCGAAGTTTTTACATGAGAAAAGTAAACCCGTTAAATTAAAAAATGAAAAAGACGTACAAAAAATTACAACACAATTAGATGGGGATAAATTTGAAGTTACGCAAGTTACTAAGAAAGAAAAATTAAGATATCCTGCGAAATCATTTACAACTTCATCTTTACAACAAGAAGCATCACGTAAGTTGAATTTTAAAGCTAGAAAAACAATGATGTTAGCACAACAATTATACGAAGGTATAGATTTGAAAAAACAAGGTACTGTTGGTTTGATTACCTATATGAGAACGGACTCTACACGTATAGCTGATAGTGCTCAAGCTGAAGCAGCATCATTTATTGAGAAAGAGTACGGTAAAGAGTATTTATCTAAAGCTAAAGCAGAAAAAGGTAAACAAGGCGCGCAAGATGCCCATGAAGCAGTTAGACCGACAAGTGTGGAACGTACACCAGATCAGATGAAAACATTCTTATCTAGAGATCAATATCGATTATATAAATTGATTTGGGAACGTTTTATGGCAAGTCAAATGGCACCTGCTATTGCTGATACAGTTGCGGCAGATATTACTCAAGGCGATTTGAAATTCAGAGCAAATGGTCAAACAATCAAATTTAAAGGGTTCATGAAAGTATACGTTGAAGCTAAAGATGATACTGATGAAGAAAAAGAAGGTAAATTACCACCGTTAGAAAAAGGTGATATCGTTACGGCTGAGAAAATCGATCCTAAACAACATTTCACTCAACCACCACCACGATACACTGAAGCACGATTGGTTAAAACTTTAGAAGAATTAAAAATCGGTAGACCTTCAACTTATGCACCTACAATCGATACGATTCAAAAAAGAAACTACGTAAAATTAGACCAGAAAAGATTTGTGCCTACAGAGTTAGGAGAAATCGTACATGAGTCAGTTAAAGAATACTTCCCTGAAATTATAGATGTTGACTTTACAGTTAACATGGAAACATTGCTAGATAAAGTAGCAGATGGTGAAATTGAGTGGAAGAAAGTCATAGATATGTTCTATGAAAACTTTAAAATCGATGTAGCAAGAGCAGAAGAAGAAATGGAGAAAATTGAAATCAAAGATGAACCAGCTGGTGAGGATTGCGAATTATGTGGTTCACCAATGGTTTATAAAATGGGCCGATACGGTAAGTTTATGGCTTGTTCAAATTTCCCAGATTGTAGAAATACTAAATCGATCATTAAAACGATTGGCGTTAAATGTCCTAAATGTAAAGAGGGCGAAGTTGTCGAACGTAAATCTAAAAAGAATAGAGTATTCTATGGTTGTTCAAGATACCCAGAATGTGATTATACATCATGGGATAAACCTTTAGATCGTTCATGTCCTAAATGTGAAACAGTACTTGTTGAACGTAAAAAAGGAAAATCAGCTCAAGTTATATGTCCAAATTGTGACTATAAAGAGCAAGAACAAAAATAGTTATAATACAGTGCAAAAAGTTATTTTAATGATAACTTTTTGCACTTGTTTTTTGATTTAATGTTTTAATAGTAAAACGTCACTAATTTTTAAAATTTATCATCACTTTATCATTTGATTAAATTCAGATTTGTTATACAATTCAATATGGAATAAAAAATTCGAAAATCAAGGAGGCATAAATAATGACTTCAATAAATGTTATCGGTGCTGGATTAGCAGGTTCAGAAGCGGCATACCAAATTGCCAAGAGAGGATTCAATGTTAATCTATACGAAATGAGACCGGTAAAACAAACACCAGCGCATCATACAGATAAATTTGCAGAACTTGTATGTTCTAATTCTTTAAGAGGTAATCAGTTAACAAATGCGGTCGGTGTCTTAAAAGAAGAAATGAGACAATTAGATTCATTAATTATAAAAGCAGCGGATAATGCGCGTGTTCCAGCAGGAGGTGCACTTGCTGTCGATCGACATGATTTTGCGGGATACATTACAGATACGCTTAAGAATCATCCGAATATTACTGTAAAGAATGAAGAAATTACTGAGATACCTGATGGACCAACAATTATTGCAACAGGTCCTTTAACGACAGAAAGTTTAACGAAACAAATCATGAATATTACGGGTGAAGAACAACTGTACTTCTATGATGCGGCTGCACCAATTATTGAAAAAGAATCAATTAACATGGATAAAGTATATTTGAAATCACGCTATGACAAAGGCGATGCAGCATACTTGAATTGTCCAATGACTGAAGAAGAATTCAATACTTTTTATGATGCACTTATAAATGCTGAAGTTGTACCTTTGAAAGAATTCGAAAAAGAAATTTATTTTGAAGGTTGTATGCCATTTGAAGTAATGGCAGAACGTGGTAAGAAAACTTTATTATTTGGTCCTATGAAGCCTGTAGGTTTAGAAGATCCTAAAACTGGTAAAAGACCATATGCAGTTGTTCAATTACGACAAGATGACGCAGCTGGAACGTTATATAATATTGTAGGATTCCAAACACATCTAAAATGGGGCGCGCAAAAAGAAGTTATTTCTCTTATACCTGGATTAGAAAATGTTGATATCGTACGTTACGGTGTGATGCATCGAAATACATTTATTAATTCACCAAACGCGCTTAAAGAAACTTATCAATTAAAATCAAGAGAAGATTTATTCTTTGCTGGTCAAATGACAGGTGTAGAAGGATATGTTGAAAGTGCAGCGAGTGGACTGATTGCAGGAATTAATGCAAGTAAACTCGTTTCAGGTCTTGATCCAATCGTTTTCCCTCGAGAAACAGTAATCGGAAGTATGGCTTATTACATTACACATGCAAATAATAATAAGAACTTCCAACCTATGAATGCGAACTTTGGTTTGTTACCTACATTAGAAAAACGTATTAAAGATAAGAAAGAACGATATGAAACACTTGCAAATCGAGCATTAAAACATTTAGATTCATTTAAAGTAATGCTTTAGTAAATTATTTTAAGATTTTTTAGAATTGTGATACAATTCAGATAAAATGGGAGGAATGAGTTATGGTACATACAATTGAACAACAGTTTGTTGATATGTTAACTTATGAAAAACATTTTTCCACCCATACTTTAAATGCATATCAACTTGATTTGAATGAATTTAATGATTTTTTACAGTCAGAACATTTATCCTTAGAATCATTTGAATATAAAGATGCAAGGAGATACCTTGCGTTTTTGTATGATAAAGGACATAAAAGGACGAGTGTTTCGCGTAAAATTTCTACATTAAGATCTTTATATCAATATTGGATGAGTGTTGATAGCGATATACAGAATCCATTTATTCAACTTGTACATCCAAAAAAAGAACATCATTTACCAAGCTTTTTCTATGAAGAAGAAATGGAAAAGCTATTTAAAACACTTGATGATGGTAAAAAAACGAATATAAGGGATCGCGTCATTCTTGAGTTGCTTTATGCGACAGGTATTCGAGTGTCAGAATTAGTTCATATTCAAATGAGTGATATTGATTTGAATTATGCATTTGTCAAAGTGCTAGGTAAAGGGAATAAAGAACGTATCGTTCCTTTTGGAGAGTATTGTCAAAGTGCAATCGTTGACTATATTGAACAGTTTAGAAGTCAGATGCATTTAGATCATGATTTCTTGATAGTAAACATGAGAGGTAAACCTATCACTGAACGTGGTGTACGATATGCGCTCAACGAAATCGTTAAGAGAACGCAAGGTGTGTATCACATTCATCCTCATAAATTAAGGCATACTTTTGCAACACATTTGCTAAATCAAGGAGCCGATATGAGAAGTGTTCAAAGTTTACTTGGACATGAAAGTTTATCAACGACAAGTCAATATACACATGTTACAAAAGATCAATTAAGAAAAGTATACTTATCAGCACATCCACGTGCGTAAAGGAGATTTGATAATGAGTTCTTCATTACATGCTACAACTATATTTGCAATAAGACATAATGGTCATTCTGCAATGGCAGGTGACGGTCAAGTTACATTAGGTGAGCAAGTCATTATGAAACAAACAGCAAGAAAAGTTAGAAGATTATATCATGATAAAGTTGTTGCTGGTTTCGCTGGCAGCGTTGCAGACGCATTTACTTTATTCGAAAAATTTGAAGTTAAATTACAAGAATATAGCGGTAATTTAACGAGAGCTGCAGTTGAGCTTGCTCAAGAATGGCGTGGAGATAAAATGTTACGCCAACTTGAAGCGATGCTCATTGTCATGAATGAAACTGATTTATTAGTCGTAAGTGGTACTGGAGAAGTGATTGAGCCAGATGATGGTATCATTGCTATTGGTTCTGGTGGTAATTACGCTTTAAGTGCTGGTAGAGCGCTTAAATCATATGCACCTCATTTATCGGCTAAAGAAATTGCAGAAGCTTCACTTAATACGGCTGCAGATATTTGTGTGTTTACAAACCATGAAATAAAAGTTGAAGAAATATAATTGGAGGGGTTTAAGGTTGTCACAAAATCAATTAAAAATGACACCGCATGATATCGTTGATCGATTAAATGATCATATCATTGGTCAACAAGATGCTAAGCGTAAAGTAGCAATTGCTTTAAGAAATCGCTATAGACGAAGTTTATTAGATGAACAACTTAGAAACGAAATCATACCTAAAAATATTCTTATGATAGGTCCTACAGGTGTAGGTAAGACTGAAATAGCTAGAAGAATGGCTAGATTAGTTGGTGCACCTTTTGTAAAAGTAGAAGCTACTAAATTTACTGAAGTAGGTTATGTAGGTAGAGATGTTGAAAGTATGATACGTGACCTTGTTGAAGTAGGGCGTCGACTTGTTAAAGAAGAAAAGAAAAAAGGCGTACTCGATGAGGCGACTCAAAAAGCTAATGAAAAATTAGTGAAATTGCTTGTGCCAAGTATGAAGAAAAAAGCACAAAGTAATAGTAATAATCCGTTAGAGTCATTGTTTGGTGGACAATTCCCGAACTTCAATCAACAAGAAGAAGTCGAAGAAACACCAACTGAAGAAATAAAAACAAAACGTGAAGATATTAAAAAACAATTATTAAACGGCGAACTTGAAGAAGAAATCGTTAAAATAAAAGTAGAACAAGAACAACAAACGTTAGGCATGATGGGTATGGAAAATAACCCTCAAATGCAAGATATGCTTAGCCAAATGATGCCTAAGAAAAAAGTTGAAAGAAACTTGCCAGTTAAATCAGCACGAAAAATTCTAACAGATGAGATTGCGAATGAATTGATTGACCAAGAGTCGGTTAATGAAGAAGCAATTCAATTAACTGAACAAATGGGTATGGTATTCATCGATGAAATCGATAAAATTGCTGTGAGCAACAGTAACGGCGGACAAGATGTATCTCGACAAGGTGTACAAAGAGATATCTTACCAATTGTTGAAGGTAGTGTCGTTCAAACGAAATATGGTTCAATTAATACTGAGCACATATTATTTATTGGTGCAGGTGCGTTCCATATGTCTAAACCAAGTGATTTAATACCTGAGTTACAAGGTAGATTTCCAATTCGTGTTGAATTAGATAGTTTAACAACTGAAGATTTCGTTAAAATATTAAAAGAACCGAAACAATCGCTTCTTGATCAATACAAAGCATTGTTGGAAACTGAAATGGTGACAATCAACTTTACTGATGAAGCCATTAATCGTTTAGCTGAAATTGCTTTTCAAGTTAACCAAGAGACAGATAATATCGGTGCAAGAAGACTGCATACTATACTTGAAAAAATGCTAGAAGATCTTTCTTTCGAAGCTTCGAATATGCCAAATGCAGTTGTAGATATAACACCTGAATATGTTAATCAAAAATTAGAATCTATTGCGACAAATAAAGATTTAAGCGCGTTTATTCTATAAAAAAGGAGAAAAAAATAAATGAGTTTATTATCAAAGACAAGAGAATTAAATACGTTATTACAAAAGCATAAAGGTATTGCTGTAGACTTTAAAGATATGGCTAAAACTATCAGTGATGTAACGGTGACAAACGTATTCATCGTATCAAGAAGAGGTAAAATTTTAGGTTCAAGCTTAAATGAATTATTAAGCAATGAACGTATTATCAAAATGTTAGAAGACAGACATATTCCTAAAGAATATACTGATCAATTAATGCACGTAGAACAAACGAAATCAAATATCGGTATTGAAGAAGTATTAACTGTATTCCCACCAGAAAACAAAGAATTATTCGTTGATAGTCAAACAACTATTTTCCCAATCCTTGGTGGTGGTGAACGTTTAGGTACATTAGTAGTTGGACGTGTATCTCAAGATTTCAATGACAATGACTTAGTACTTGGTGAATATGCAGCTACTGTTATTGGTATGGAAATATTAAGAGAAAAACATAATGAAATTGAACAAGAAGCAAGAGACAAAGCAGCAATCAATATGGCAATTAACTCACTTTCATATTCAGAAAGAGAAGCGATTGAACATATCTTTGAAGAACTTGGTGCACCTGAAGGTTTATTAGTTGCTTCTAAAGTTGCTGACAGAGTAGGCATTACAAGATCAGTTATCGTCAATGCATTAAGAAAATTAGAAAGTGCTGGCGTAATTGAATCTCGTTCTTTAGGTATGAAAGGTACATTTATTAGAATTAAAAAAGAAAAATTCTTAGATGAGTTAGGATTATCTAAATAAAATACTTGATGAACAGTATAAGATATGATATATTTGAAAACGGCTATAAAAGCCAAATTCACACATAATCACGAAAATTATGGATTGGTGCAACTTAGATAAGTTGTTTCTATAATAAGTGTTTATGGCGGAATAAAACCAATTAGGAGGAATTATCATGGCAGTTATCTCAATGAAACAATTGCTTGAAGCAGGTGTTCACTTCGGTCACCAAACACGCCGTTGGAACCCAAAAATGAAAAAATACATTTTCACAGAAAGAAACGGTATCTACATTATCGATTTACAAAAAACAGTTAAAAAAGTTGACGAAGCATACAACTTTATTAAATCTGTTTCTGAAGAAGGCGGTAAAGTATTATTCGTAGGTACTAAAAAACAAGCACAAGAGTCAGTTAAAGAAGAAGCTGAACGTGCTGGACACTACTACATTAACCAAAGATGGTTAGGTGGTATCTTAACTAACTATAAAACAATCTCTAAACGTGTAAAACGTATTTCTGAAATTGAAAAAATGGAAGAAGACGGTACGTTTGATGTATTACCTAAAAAAGAAGTTGTAGAACTTAAAAAAGAATATAACCGTTTAATCAAATTCTTAGGCGGTATTCGTGATATGAAATCAATGCCTCAAGCATTATTCGTAGTAGACCCTCGTAAAGAGCGTAATGCGATTGCTGAAGCACGTAAATTAAACATTCCAATCGTTGGTATTGTTGATACAAACTGTGACCCAGATGAAATCGACTATGTTATCCCTGCGAACGATGATGCTATTCGTGCTGTTAAATTGTTAACTGGTAAAATGGCTGATGCTATTTTAGAAGGTCAACAAGGCGTTTCAAATGAAGATGTTGCTGAAGAGCAAAACATCGACTTAAACGAAACAGAACAAGCACCTGAAGAAGAATCAACTGAAACTACTGAAGCATAATTTCAAAAAGGTGATAAGGTTCTATAACTTATCACCTTTTTTTAGAAAGATTTAAGATAAACAATATATTATTTAAATAAATGGAGGAATTAGATTATGGCTATTTCAGCTAAACTTGTTAAAGAACTACGTGAAAAAACTGGCGCAGGTATGATGGACTGTAAAAAAGCTTTAACAGAAACTGATGGTGACATCGATAAAGCGGTAGATTACTTACGTGAAAAAGGTATCGCTAAAGCTGCTAAGAAAGCAGACCGTATTGCTGCAGAAGGTACTACTTTTGTTGCATCTAAAGGTAACGATGCAGTAATTCTTGAATTAAACTCAGAAACTGACTTCGTTGCTCGTAACGAAGGTTTCCAAAACTTAGTTAAAGAAATGGCTGATCATATTCTTGATGTTAAACCAGCTGACGTTGATGCATTAAACGCTTCAAAATTAGCTAGTGGTCAAACTGTTGAAGAAAAAATGAACGAAGCTATCTCTACTATTGGTGAAAAATTAACTTTACGTAGATTTACATTAAAAACAAAAACTGATAACGATTCATTCGGTGAGTACTTACACATGGGTGGACGTATTGGTGTATTAACTGTTGTTGAAGGTTCAACTAATGAAGAAGCAGCTAAAGACGTTGCTATGCACATCGCTGCATTAAACCCTAAATTTGTTTCTCGTGACCAAGTATCTGATGAAGAATTAGCTCACGAAAAAGAAATTTTAAAACAACAAGCTTTAAATGAAGGTAAACCTGAAAATATCGTTGAAAAAATGGTTGAAGGTAGAATGCGTAAATATTTAGAAGAAATCTGTGCTGTTGACCAAGCATTCGTTAAAAATCCAGACCAAACTGTTGCTGAATTCTTAAAAACAGACGGTGGCGTGCTTGTAGATTTCGTTCGTTACGAAGTTGGGGAAGGTATCGAGAAACGTTCTGATAACTTTGCTGATGAAGTAAAAGGACAAATGAAAGGCAACTAAGATTGCTTTTTAGGAAGAAGACACGCTTTGTGTCTTCTTTCGTTATATATAAAGACCTAATTATAAGCATAGAGAGGGATCAAGATGACTAAGAATTCTAAATATAAACGCGTCGTATTAAAACTAAGTGGTGAAGCTTTAGCAGGAGATTCAGGCTTTGGCATTAACCCAGTCGTAATTAAAAGTATCGCTCAACAAGTGTCAGAAGTTGCTCAAATGGATTGCGAAGTTGCTGTAATCGTTGGTGGCGGAAACATTTGGAGAGGTAAAACTGGTAGCGATTTAGGTATGGATCGTGGAACAGCTGATTATATGGGCATGTTAGCCACTGTTATGAATGCTTTAGCATTACAAGATAGTTTAGAACAATTAGATTGTGATACTCGTGTATTAACTTCAATCGAAATGAAACAAGTTGCTGAACCATATATTAGAAGACGTGCGATTCGTCACTTAGAGAAAAAGAGAGTCGTTATATTTGCAGCGGGAATAGGGAATCCTTACTTCTCTACTGATACGACTGCAGCTTTAAGAGCAGCCGAAGTTGAGGCTGACGTTATCTTAATGGGTAAAAACAATGTTGATGGTGTTTATTCTGCTGACCCTAAAGTAGATCCTAAAGCAGAAAAATACGAAAGATTAACATATATTCAAATGTTACAAGAAGGATTACAAGTTATGGATTCAACTGCTTCATCATTCTGTATGGACAATGATATCCCACTTGTTGTATTCTCAATTATGGAAGAAGGAAATATTAAACGTGCTGTTCAAGGTGAAGAAATCGGTACGATTATTACAAAATAAACTTGAGGTGTAATTCCATGGCAGATGTTATTCAAGAAACGAAGTCAAAAATGAACAAAACTATTGAAAGTTTCAATAGAGATTTAGCTGGTATTAGAACTGGACATGCAAATGCAAATCTTTTAGAAAGAGTAAATGTTGAGTACTACGGTGTTCCAACACCTATTCAACAATTAGCAGGTATCTCAGTACCTGAAGCGCGTTTGTTAGTTGTTCAACCATATGACAAATCATCAGTTGATGATGTACTTAAAGCAATTAATGCAGCTAACTTAGGTGTTAATCCAACAAGTGATGGTACAGTTATTAGAATTTCAGTACCAGCATTAACTGAAGAACGCAGAAAAGAATTAGTAAAAGAAGCTAAAAAAGAAGCTGAAAATGCTAAAGTTGCAATTCGTAATGTTCGTCGTGATTCAAATGAAGATTTGAAGAAACAAGAAAAAAATGGCGAAATTACAGAAGATGATTTAAGAAATCAAACTGAAGAAGTTCAAAACATTACAAATGATTTCATCAAACAAATAGATGATTTAACGACTCAAAAAGAAAATGACATTTTGGAAGTTTAAAGATAAGAGCTGTACCAAATCAGACTTTGGTACGGTTTTTTCTTTATATATAACAGAATCACTCTTTTTGTGATAAAATGTATTACGATATGTTTAATTAATTTTACATATAAATTCGCGTTTGTTTGATGGAGGACGCTATGATAAAAAAGTTTATAAAGCAAAAACAACAAATAAATAATCAAGACAATGAATTATCGATACCTGAACATATAGCAATTATTATGGACGGAAATGGTAGATGGGCTAAAAATAGAAAAATGCCTCGCATAAAAGGACATTATGAAGGTATGCAAACGGTTAAGAAAATAACACGTAAAGCAAGTGATTTAGGTGTGAAATATTTGACTTTATATGCTTTTTCTACGGAAAATTGGTCAAGACCAGAAGATGAAGTGAAATATTTAATGAAATTACCGGTTGATTTTTTAAAGACTTTTCTACCAGAATTGATTGAAAAAAATGTTAAAGTCACAACGATTGGTTTTACCGAAGCTTTGCCTAAGCATACTAAAAATGCAATTGAAGAAGCTATCGAAAAAACGAAACATAATACAGGGCTAAATCTAGTATTTGCGTTGAACTATGGTGGTAGAGCAGAAATTCTTAATGCTGTTAAAGAACTTTACCATGAAGTTGAAGAAGGCAATTTAACAATTGATGATCTATGTGAAGATAATATTAAGAAATATTTATTCACTTCAGATATTCCAGATCCAGAGTTGCTCATTCGTACATCAGGTGAAGAAAGATTAAGTAATTTTTTAATATGGCAATCATCTTATAGTGAATTTATATTTACTAAGACACTTTGGCCAGATTTTGATGAACAATCACTCATAGACTGTTTGAAAATTTATCAGTCGAGACAACGAAGATTTGGTGGGCTGTAAAGGAGATAAAAATGAAGACAAGAACAATATCGGCAATTGTTGCTATGGCTGTATTTCTTCCAGTCGTAATATATGGTGGATTACCCGTAATAGCGTTAGCGTATTTATTAGCGATTATTGCTTTAAAAGAAATTTTAAATATGAATAATTTATCAATTATTTCTATACCAGGTTTTTTGTCCACTGTTTCGCTATGTATAATATTATTGCCACAAGAACTCATTAATAACGATATTAGCGTTCAACTTAAACTTCTAATCGTAATGAGTTTCTTAATGTTGAGTTATACAGTGATGTCTAAAAATAGATTTAATTTTATGGATGCCTCTTTCTGTGTCATGTCCGTTACATATATTGGAATAGGCTTTATGTATTTCTATGAGACAAGAGAACATGGCTTACAATTTATCTTATTCGCATTATTATTAGTGTGGTTGACTGATACAGGTGCATATATATTTGGTAGATTATTTGGTAAACATAAACTTTGGCCATTAATTAGTCCGAACAAAACGATTGAAGGATTTATTGGAGGTATTTTCTCAAGTTTAATCGTTGCAGTTATTTTTGGACAATATTTTGATATGGATGTATCATTATGGTTATTAATTCCATTAACGATGTTATTAAGTATGTTTGGACAATTAGGTGACTTAGTAGAATCAGGGCTTAAAAGACATTTCGGTGTGAAAGATTCAGGGAATATTATGCCAGGACATGGTGGTATATTAGATAGATTTGATAGCTTTATCTTTGTTTTACCACTGTTAAATCTATTCCTATTTCAATTGTAAATTGGGGTGAGGTCTTTGAAAAATATAGCTATTTTAGGAGCTAGTGGTTCTGTTGGACAGCAAGCATTAGATGTTATAAGAGAACATGCATCACAATTTAATTTAGTTGCATTTTCAGTCGGTAAAAACATTGCTTATGCACAGAATATAATTGAAGAATTTCATCCAGAACTCATATCTGTTCAAAATGAAGAAGATATAGATAAACTTAAACATTTAAATATTGAAATTGTACATGGGGACGCAGGTTTATTAGCAGTTGCAACATACCATAATACCGATATTTTATTAAATTCAATTGTCGGTAGTATAGGCTTAAGACCTACTATCGCAGCTATAGAAGCTGGTATAGATATAGGACTAGCGAATAAAGAAACTTTAGTTGCAGCTGGTGAACTTGTGATGTCAAAAGCTAGAGAACATAATGTTAACATTCTACCTGTCGATTCAGAACACTCAGCAATATTTCAATGTTTAAATGGTGAGAATAAAGAGCAGGTTAATAAATTAATCATAACTGCGAGTGGTGGATCATTTCGTGATTTAACACGTGCAGAACTCAAATCTGTAACACGTGATGAAGCGCTCAACCATCCTAACTGGTCTATGGGTCAAAAGATTACGATAGATTCTGCAACAATGATGAATAAAGGTTTAGAAGTCATTGAAGCAAAATGGTTATTTGATTTAGATATTGACCAAATTGAAACAGTCTTGCATAAAGAGAGTATTATTCATTCTATGGTTGAATTTAAGGATACGAGTGTGATTGCACAATTGGGTACACCAGATATGAGAACACCCATTCAATATGCATTTACATATCCAGAAAGATATACAAGAGATGCAGAAAAATTAAATTTAGCTCAAATTGGTCAGTTAAATTTTAAAGAAATGGATTTCGATCGCTTTAAATGTATACAGTATGCTTATGAAGCCATTAAAATAGGTGGTACAATGCCCGTTGTTTTAAATGCTGTAAATGAAGTAGCTGTAAATAAGTTCTTGAACAATGAAATAACATTTTTGGAAATTGAAGACATGATTGGGGAAGCAATTAAAAACCATGAAGTTATTGAGCATCCAGATTTAGAAACGATTCTAAAAATTGATGCTACATATAAATCTAAGGATTACGGGGTGTAGGCGTGATTTATACAATATTAGCATTTATTTTTGTATTTGGACTATTAGTGACAGTACATGAATATGGACATATGTTCTTTGCGAAACGTGCAGGTATCATGTGCCCAGAGTTTGCCATAGGTATGGGACCTAAAATTTATTCATATAAGAAAAATGAAACACTTTATACAATTAGACTACTTCCAGTAGGTGGTTATGTCAGAATGGCTGGAGATGGATTAGAACAAAATCCATTAACACCAGGTATGCATATCGCAATTAAATTAAACGATCAAAACGAAATAACACATGTTATTATGGATGATCAACATAAATTCCAACAAATTGAACATATCGAAATTAAAGATAGTGATTTTGAAAATGATATTTTCATTGAAGGTATTACAGCAAGCGATGAAGAAAGACATCATTTTAAAATAGCGAGAGAAGCTTACTTTGTTCAAGGTGGAGATTTAATACAAATTGCACCTAAAGATAGACAATTAATGTCTAAAAAGCCTTATCAAAGATTTCTAACTTTATTTGCAGGTCCGTTATTTAATTTTATTCTTGCTTTTGTTATTTTTATTGGGCTTGCTTATTGGAATGGTGTGCCAACGAATGAACCAGTATTTGGAGATTTAGAAGACGGTGCTCCTGCACAAACTGCAGGTATTAAAAAAGGTGACGAAATTTTATCAGTAGATGGACAAAAGATTCAGAAGTTCACAGATTTACAACCTATTTTTAAAGAGAAGAAAACTGAACCTGTAGAAATCAAAGTTGATCGTGATGGTCAAGAAAAGACTTTCAAAGTAGCAGCTAAAAAAGATAAACTAGAAGTTAGTAAAGGTAAATATGAAACACGATACATTATCGGTGTTGCACAACCGACAGAACACACAGTGTTTGGTCCATTAATTGCAGGTATTGAAAAAACAATAGTGGCAGGTCAATTAATATTCCAAGCAGTTCTTGGCTTGATTACGAGCATATTCACGGGTGGATTCTCCTTTGATATGTTAAATGGACCTGTTGGTATATATAGCAATGTAGATTCTATTGTGAAGCAAGGGTTTATTACATTAATGGGTTACACAGCGTTATTAAGTGTTAACTTAGGTATTATGAATTTATTACCTATTCCAGCTTTAGATGGCGGAAGATTATTATTTGTTATTTATGAAATGATTTTCAGAAGACCGATTAATAAAAAAGCAGAAATGGTTATGCTTTCAATTGGTGCTGTATTTTTAATATTTGTAATGATTATGGTTACATGGAATGATATTCAAAGGTACTTCATGTAGCTTATAGGAGGAAACTTATGAAACAGTCGAAAATATTTATACCAACATTAAGAGAAGTTCCTGCAGAAGCGGAAGCAATTAGTCATAAACTTTTATTAAAGTCAGGTATGATTAAACAAAATGCAAGAGGTATATATAGTTATTTACCAACTGCTAAGCGTGTACTCAACAAAATTGAGCAAATTGTACGTGAAGAAATGGAAAAAATTGATGGCGTAGAAGTACTTATGCCTGTGTTACAACAAGCCGAACTTTGGAAAGAATCAGGTAGATGGGATGCATACGGTCCTGAGTTAATGAGATTGCACGATCGTAATAAACGTGAATTTAGTTTAGGACCTACACATGAAGAAGTTGTGACTTCTCTTGTAAGAGATGAATTGAAATCTTATAAACGTTTACCAATCACTTTATTCCAAATTCAAACAAAATTTAGAGACGAACAACGTCCAAGATTTGGATTATTACGTGGCCGTGAATTTATTATGAAAGATGCTTATTCTTTCCACGCTAATGAAGATTCATTAGATGATACATACCAAGATATGTATCATGCTTATCATAATATCTTTACAAGAGTAGGTTTAAACTTTAGACCAGTACTTGCTGACTCTGGTGCTATCGGTGGAGATCATACGCATGAGTTTATGGCTTTAGCTGATATTGGTGAAGATACAATTGTTTATAGTGAAACAAATGACTATGCTGCAAATATTGAAAAAGCTGAAGTAGCTTATACACCTAATCATGAACATACACCATTAAAAGATTTAGAAAAAGTTGAAACGCCAAATGTTACAACAGCACAAGCATTAGCAGACTTTTTAAATGTGACTTTAGATAAAATTATTAAATCAATGATTCTTAAAGTTGATGATGAGTATGTCATGATATTAATTAGAGGTCATCATGAAGTAAATGATGTTAAGTTAAAATCATATTTCAAAACAGATAATATCGAAATGGCAACTGAGTCTGAAATCGTGAATATTTTAGGTGCTAAGCCAGGTAGTCTAGGACCAGTTAATGTAGACCAAATCAAAATTTATGCAGACAATTTCGTTCAAGATATTAATAATTTAGCTGTTGGTGCGAATGAAACAGGTTATCATTTTATTAATGCGAACGTAGACAGAGACTTTAAGATTGAGGCATATGGAGACTTTAGATTTATTCTTGAAGGAGAAGCATTACCGGGTGATTTAGGTACTGCTAAATTCGCTGAAGGTATTGAAGTTGGTCAAGTCTTCAAACTTGGAACGAAGTACTCTGAAAGTATGAATGCGACATTCTTAGATGAACAAGGTAAAGCACAACCACTTATTATGGGTTGTTATGGTATTGGTATTTCTAGAACATTATCAGCAGCAATCGAACAACATCATGATGATAAAGGGATTATTTGGCCAAAAGCCATCGCACCTTATGAAGTACATTTAATTGCGATTAATCCTAAAAAAGAAGAGCAACAAGCACTAGCGGATCAACTTTATGGACAATTACAAAATAAATATGATGTCTTATATGATGACCGTAAAGAAAGTGCTGGCGTGAAATTTAATGATGCAGATTTAATAGGTTTACCAGTACGTGTTATGGTTGGTAAGAAAGCTTCAGAAGGCATCGTAGAAGTAAAACGTCGTGATAATTCAGATAGTAAAGAAGTCCATATTGATGAATTAGATGAAGTACTTGCTACTTTCTATGATGCAGTAAAATAGACTGATAAAAACAACTAAATCTGATATAATATAAGATATTTAAAGAGGCTATTTAATGATTAGCCTCTTTTTCATTTTGATGAAGGTGGTCGTATAAGTGTCAATGACAGGGCAAGAGAAATTCCAAACGCTTCTCACGCAAATGAACATTACAGATGAACTTGATAAAGATGTCGTAGAACAAGGTGAACTTACAAGAATTGATGTGTCCCAATCAAAAAGATTGTGGCATTTCTACATAAAGTTGCCATATTATTTATCAAGTGAAATGTATCTTGTTTTTACAAATCAACTGAAAAGTGCTTTTAGTAGTATTGCGCAAGTTGATTGGACAATTGAAGTGACAACTAAAGAACAAATAGATGAACATATATTGAAATACATTCCACATTGTATTGATGGTACTGAATTAAGTGATAAAGTGAAACATCAACTTAAACAAAAGCCTATTATCTTTGCTGATGATATCGTAAAAGTTCAAGTGAACAATGATATTGAACGCGATTATTTCGATAAGCGTGTTAATGGTTCATTAGTAAAAGCGCTCCAGAAATGTGGCTTTCACATAAGTCGTGTTATATTCGAAACGATGGATAATGAAGAACAAATGAGAAGAGAACTTGAATCATTTGAAGCGCACATCCAACAAGAAGATGAAGAAGCTGCACGTATTGCATCAGAAAAAATGGAACGTATGAAGAAAGAAAAAGCAGAATCTAGTGATAATGAAAATGCTGTATCACGATGTCAGATAGGTAAAGACATTCCTGTAGATTCTATTCGCAAAATAGAAGATATTATTGAAGAAGAGTTCAAAGTAGCACTTGAAGGTGTTATTTTTGATATTGAAATGAAAGAACTTAAAAGTGGTAGACATATTGTCACATTAAAAATTACGGACTATACCGATTCTCTCATACTTAAGATGTTTACGAGAAAAGGCAAAGATGACCTTGAACATTTTAAAGCTTTAAAAGTAGGTACATGGGTAAGAGCACAAGGTAGAATTGAACAAGATCAATTTATACGTGATTTAGTGATGATGATGACGGATATCCATGAAATTAAGAAGTCTCCTAAACTTGATAAAGCAGATGAAAAAAGAGTTGAATTTCACTTACATACATCTATGAGTCAAATGGATGGCATTACACATATTGGTAAGTATGTTGAACAGGCTGCTAAATGGGGACATAAAGCAATCGCGATAACAGACCATAATGGTGTTCAAGGATATCCAGATGCGCATGCAGCTGCCATGAAAAATGGTATTAAAATGATTTATGGTATGGAAGGTATGCTTGTAGATGATGGTGTACCTATTGCATACAAGTCACAAGATATTCCGCTCAAGACAGCAACGTATATTGTATTTGACGTTGAAACAACAGGACTTTCAAGTCAATATGATCAAATTATAGAATTAGCTGCCGTTAAGGTTAAAGATGGCGAAGTAATTGACACATTTGAACGTTTTTCTGATCCAGGAGAACGTCTATCAGAAACAATTAAAAATTTAACCGGTATTACAGATGAAATGTTACGTGGACAACCTGATATCGAAACAGTTCTAAAAGATTTCCATGAATGGGTTGGGGACGCAATATATATTGCGCATAACGCATCATTTGATATGGGCTTTATAGATACAGGATTTGAACGTATCGGACTTGGTGCTACGACAAATGGTGTCATCGATACGCTTGAATTATCACGTACAGTGAATACTGAATATGGTAAACATGGTTTGAATTTCTTAGCTAAAAAATATGGTGTAGAACTTACACAACACCATAGAGCGATTTATGATGCGGAAACAACAGCACATATCTTTATTAAGATGTTAAAACAGTTAGAAGAACTCAATGTTTATAATCATAATCAAATAAACGAGAAGCTATCAAATGATGAAGCATATAAACGTGCAAGACCTTCGCATGTAACGCTAATCGTACAAAACCAAGTCGGACTTAAAAATTTATTCAAAATTGTCAGTGCCTCATTAGTTGATTACTTTTATCGTACACCACGTATACCACGCTCGTTATTAAACAAATATAGAGAAGGTATTCTAGTAGGTAGTGCATGTGATGAAGGGGAAGTATTTACAACGGTTATGCAAAAAGACCAAGATGAAGTTGAAAAAGTTGCGAAATATTATGACTATATAGAAGTTCAACCAAAAGGGTTATATCAAGATTTAATTGATAGAGAATTGATTAAAGATAATGAAACGATGGAAGAAATATATAGTCGTATATTAAGCGTTGGTGAGAAACTTGATATTCCAGTTATTGCAACAGGAAATGCTCATTATTTATACGAACATGATGCTGTTGCACGAAAAATATTAATCGCTTCTCAACCAGGTAATCCATTGAATAGACAAACATTACCTGAAGCACACTTTAGAACAACTGATGAAATGTTGGATGAATTCCACTTCTTAGGTGAAGAAAAAGCATATGAAATTGTTGTTAAAAATACGAACGAGCTAGCAGATAGACTCGAAACTGTAATACCGATTAGGGATGAATTATATACACCTAATATGGAAGGTGCGAATGAAGAAATTCGTGAAATGAGTTATGAGAATGCTAGAAAATTATATGGTGAAGACTTACCACAAATCGTAATTGATAGACTTGAAAAAGAATTAGAAAGTATTATAGGAAATGGATTTGCTGTTATTTATTTAATCTCGCAAAGGTTAGTTAAGAAATCCTTGAATGATGGCTATTTAGTTGGTTCACGTGGTTCTGTCGGATCTAGTTTTGTTGCGACAATGACTGAAATAACTGAAGTGAATCCATTGCCACCACATTATATTTGTCCATCTTGTAAAGAAAGCCATTTCTTTGATGATGGTTCTGTCGGATCTGGTTTCGACTTACCAGATAAACAATGTGAAAAATGTCATGTTGATATGATTAAAGAAGGACAAGATATACCGTTTGAAACATTCTTAGGTTTCAAAGGAGACAAAGTACCGGATATTGACTTGAACTTTAGTGGTGAATATCAACCAGTTGCCCATAATTATACGAAAGTACTGTTCGGTGAAGACAAAGTATTCAGAGCAGGTACAATCGGTACGGTTGCTGAAAAAACAGCTTTCGGTTATGTTAAAGGATATTTAAATGATCAAGGTATTCATAAAAGAGCAGCTGAAGTTGATAGACTTGTTAAAGGTTGTACCGGTGTTAAAAGAACGACCGGGCAACATCCAGGGGGTATTATTGTTGTACCAGATTATATGGATATTTATGATTTTACACCAATCCAATATCCTGCCGATGATCAAAAATCACCATGGAAAACAACGCATTTTGACTTCCATTCTATTCATGATAATATTTTGAAACTGGATATATTAGGACACGATGATCCAACAATGATTAGAATGTTACAAGATTTATCAGGCATTGATCCTAAGACAATTCCAGTAGATGATAAAGAAACAATGAAAATCTTTAGTACACCAGAATCATTAGGTGTAACAGAAGAAGATATTCTTTGTAAGACTGGAACATTTGGCGTACCTGAATTCGGTACAGGATTCGTTAGACAAATGCTTGAAGATACGAAACCAACTACTTTTTCTGAACTCGTTCAAATTTCTGGGTTATCACACGGTACAGACGTTTGGTTAGGAAACGCACAAGAGTTAATCAAAACAGGTACATGTGATTTATCAAGTGTTATCGGTTGTCGTGATGATATTATGGTTTACTTAATGTATAACGGTTTAGAACCATCACTTGCCTTTAAAATTATGGAAGCAGTTCGTAAAGGTAAAGGTTTAACAGATGAATTCGAAGAAGCCATGAAAGAAAATAATGTACCTGATTGGTATTTAGATTCATGTAAAAAAATTAAATACATGTTCCCTAAAGCCCATGCTGCTGCATACGTTTTAATGGCATTAAGAATTGCATACTTTAAAGTTCATTATCCGTTGTTCTATTATGCAAGTTACTTTACAGTACGTGCGACAGACTTTGATTTAAAAACAATGACGAAAGATAAAGAGTCTATTAAAGCAACGGTGAAAGAATATTATAGCCGATTCCATGAATTAGCTAAAAAAGAAAAAGATGTATTAACAGTTTTAGAAATTACAAATGAAATGGCACATAGAGGTTACAAAATCCAACCAGTTAGCTTAGAGAAAAGTGATTCGTTTGAATTCAAAATTGAAGGTGATTCACTTATTCCACCATTTATCGCAGTTCCTGGACTAGGTGAAAACGTTGCGAAACGTATCGTTGAAGCAAGAGAAGAAGGTCCATTCTTAGCTAAAGAAGACCTTAATAAAAAAGCAGGTGTATCTCAAAAAATCATCGAATATCTCGATGAACTTGGATCATTACCAAATATGCCTGATAAAGCTCAGCTTTCAATATTTGATTTATAATGCATGTTCTTGAGCATAGCGACATTATGTGATATACTGTTATTGCTTAAAATAATACTCTGACGTTTAAAGAGTGGGACATTTCCCGCTCTTTTCTGTTTGTATTAAGAGGGAGGTCATTATGAGTAAAGTTGCAGCACACGTTGAGGAAATTATTCAACCAATACTTGAAGATTTAAATTATGAACTTGTAGATGTCGAATATGTCAAAGAGGGATCAGACTATTATCTACGTATTGCAATTGATAAAGACGGTGGCGTTGATTTGAACGACTGCACAATTGCCTCTGAAAAGATTAGTGAAGTTATGGACAAAGAAGATCCTATTAAAGAACCTTATTTCATGGATGTATCTTCACCTGGTGCAGAACGCCCATTGAAAAAAGAAAAAGACTATCAAAATGCAATTGAACAACCTGTATTTATCTCGTTATACGAACCTGTTGAAGGAGATAAAGAATGGTTAGGCGTTTTAAAAGAAGTTACTGAAACATCTATAACGCTAGAAGTGAAAATTAAAACAAGAACTAAGAATGTCACGTTGCCACGCAAGAAAATCGCTAAAGCACGTCGATCAGTAATGTTATAATATAAAGGAGGATACATTGTGAAAGGTAATGAATTATTACTTGCAATTGAATACCTTGAAAAGGAAAAAAGAATACCTCGTGAGGTACTTATTGATGCAATAGAAGCGGCTTTAATCACAGCTTACAAAAAGAACTATGACAGTGCCAAAAATGTTAGAATCGAATTGAATCTTGATGAAGGTACTTATAGAGTTATTTCAAGAAAAGACGTTGTAGAAGATGTTGAAGATTATAGAGATCAAGTAGCATTAGATACAGCGTTAGTTACAAACCCAGCATACGAAATTGGAGATGTCTTTGAAGAAGACGTTACACCTAAAGACTTCGGTCGTGTTGGTGCTCAAGCAGCTAAACAAGCAGTTATGCAACGTTTAAGAGATGCTGAAAGAGGCATTCTTTATGATGAGTTTATTGATAAAGAAGATGACATTGTAACAGGTGTTATTGACAGAGTCGATCACCGTTATGTATATGTTAATTTAGGCCGTACTGAAGCTGTACTTTCTGAAGCTGAGAGAAGTCCAAATGAACAATATTTACCAAATGAACGTATTAAAGTATATGTGAATAAAGTTGAACAAACGACTAAAGGTCCTCAAATCTTTGTATCACGTACACATCCTGGTTTATTAAAGCGTTTATTCGAGCAAGAAGTTCCTGAAATTTATGACGGTACTGTTATTGTTAAATCTGTAGCACGTGAAGCTGGAGACCGTTCTAAAATTAGTGTCACTTCAGAAAATGGCGATATCGATGCTGTAGGTGCATGTGTTGGTGCTAAAGGTGTTCGTGTTGAAGCAGTCGTTAATGAATTAGGTGGCGAAAAAATCGACATCGTTGAGTGGGACGAAGATCCAAAAGTATTCGTAAGAAATGCTTTAAGTCCTTCACAAGTTGTAGAAGTTATCGTAGACGAAGAAAATCAATCGACTACAGTTGTCGTACCAGATTACCAATTATCATTAGCAATCGGTAAACGTGGACAAAATGCACGACTTGCTGCAAAATTAACAGGTTGGAAGATTGATATTAAATCAGAAACTGATGCAAGAGAAGCAGGCATTATTTCAACTGAAGAATCATAAAGTGAGGTGCTTTTATCATGAAAAAGAAAAAGATACCAATGCGTAAATGTATACTTTCAAATGAAATGAAACCTAAAAATGATATGATTCGTGTCGTTAAAAATAAAGAAGGCGAAATAACAGCAGATGCGACAGGTAAAGCACCAGGTCGCGGTGCATATGTTTCTAAAGATCTAGAAGTTATCGAAAATGCACAGAAACAAGGAAAGTTAGAACGTTATTTTGACAGTAATAAAGAAACACTTGAACCTGTCTATAAAGAAATCATTCGTTTAATTTACCGTGAGCGTATACCTAAATGAGTATAGAAAAGAAAGATCAAATTTTAAATCTTCTTGGTCTGGCAACAAGAGCTAGAAAGATTAAGACTGGCGAAGAAATTGTCATAAGTGAGTTAAGAAAAGGCAATGTTAAACTTGTCATACTTTCAGAAGATGCTGCAGCAAATGTTACAAAAACAATAAAAAATAAATGTGCAACTTATCATGTAACACTTTTAACTTTTGCTACACGCTATGAATTAGGCTACGCAATTGGAAAAGAAAGCAGAGTGGTGTTGGGCATAACTGACATTGGATTTAGCAAAAAGCTAAAAACGATGATTCATGATTTTCATGAGGAGTGAGTATATGAGTAAAAAGAGAATATATGAGTATGCAAAAGAAATCGATGTAAAGAGTAAAGCAATCATAGATGAATTAAAAAAGAATAACATAGAAGTATCAAATCACATGCAAGCATTAGAGGAGAATGACATTAAAATTTTAGATAAAGCATTTAAAAAGCAGGATTCTGCTAAAAAAGACCAATCAACTACTCACGCAAATACAAATAAATCAAATAACAACAAACAGAATAACAAACAAAACAATAAACCTAATCATCAACAAAAGAATCAAAAGAATCAAAAGAATCAAAAGCAAAATAACAAAAAACAACATAATCAACAACAGCAACAACCTAAACCTGAAGTTAAAGAAACACCATCTTTAATTACGTATGAAGAAGGTATTACAGTTGGTGAATTAGCTGATAAAATCAACAAAGATGCTTCTGAAATTATCAAGAAGTTATTCTTACTTGGTGTCGTAGCTAATATTAACCAAGCATTAGATACTGAAACTGTTGAATTAATTTGTGCAGATTATGATATTGAAGCTGAGTTAGAAGTACATGTAGATGCTACTGACTTAGAAAATTACTTTGAAGTTGATGAAAATGATGCAGACTTAATTGAAAGACCTGCAGTTGTTACAATCATGGGACACGTTGACCATGGTAAAACAACACTTCTAGATTCAATCCGTAATACACGTGTTACAGCTGGTGAAGCGGGCGGTATTACACAACATATTGGTGCATACCAAATTGTTAACAATAACAAGAAAATTACTTTCCTTGATACACCAGGACATGCTGCTTTCACAACAATGAGAGCGCGTGGTGCTCAAGTAACAGATATCACAATTTTAGTTGTTGCAGCTGATGATGGTGTAATGCCTCAAACAATTGAAGCAATTAACCATGCTAAAGCAGCTGAAGTACCAATTATTGTTGCGGTAAACAAAGTTGATAAACCAACAGCAAATCCTGATCGTGTTATGCAAGAATTAGGTGAATATGGTCTTTATCCTGAAGACTGGGGTGGAGATACAATCTTCGTTCAACTTTCAGCAATCCAAGGAGACGGAATCGATGATTTATTAGAAATGATTGGTTTAGTTTCTGAAGTTGAAGAATTAAAAGCTAACCCTAACCGTGCTGCAGTAGGTACTGTAATCGAAGCAGAGCTTGATAAATCACGTGGACCTGCAGCTTCTCTATTAGTACAAAACGGTACTTTAGAAGTTGGTGACTCATTAGTAGTGGGTAACACATACGGTAGAGTACGTGCGATGGTTAACGACTTAGGTAAACGAATCAAAACAGCTGGACCATCAACACCTGTTGAAATTACTGGTTTACATGATGTACCACAAGCTGGAGATCGATTTGTTGTCTTCAAAAATGAAAAACAAGCGCGTCAAATCGGTGAAAAACGTCAACAAGAAAATATCTTAAAACAACGTCAAGATAGTAAGAGCGTTTCATTAGATAACTTGTTTGAACAAATGAAACAAGGTGAAATGAAAGATTTAAATATCATCATTAAAGGTGATGTTCAAGGTTCTGTAGAAGCTTTAGCAGCATCATTAATGAAAATAGATGTTGAAGGTGTTAATGTACGTATTATTCATACAGCAGTTGGTGCGATTAATGCATCAGACGTTACATTAGCAGCAGCATCAAACGGTATTATTATCGGATTTAACGTAAGACCAGATGCAGGTGCTAAACGTGCTGCAGAAGAAGAAAATGTTGATATGAGATTACATCGTATTATTTATAAAGTAATCGAAGAAATCGAATCAGCTATGAAAGGTCTATTAGACCCTGAATATGAAGAACAAGTTATTGGTCAAGCTGAAGTACGTCAAACATTTAAAGTATCTAAAGTAGGTACAATCGCTGGTAGTTACGTAACAGACGGTAAGATTACAAGAGATGCAAGTGTACGTATTATTCGTGACGGCATTGTTATCTTTGAAGGTGAATTAGATACACTTAAACGTTTCAAAGATGATGCTAAAGAAGTAGCAGCTGGATATGAATGTGGTATCACAATCGAAAAATTCAACGACATTAAAGAAGGCGACATCTTCGAAGCTTTCAAAATGGTTGAAATTGAAAGAAAATAATTAAGCATAGTTTGAAGTATGTATGACGATTACTCATACTATAAAAATTCAATGAACTCAAATCTCATTATTTAGCATAGGCTAAATAATGAGATTTTTTTTATCAATTCCTCCAAATTACATAAAACTGTTAAAATGTTCGTTTTTAATCAAATTTTAATTTTTCTCTAATTGTATGTGAATCTTGTAAAGATAAATTATGGTTAAGCAAGAAATACGATATGAGGAGGAAATGAACATGAAAGTAGTGATTATTCCATCAGGATTTAAAGAAAGTTTAAGCGCAGAAGAGGTTGGAAAAGCAATTGCGAATGGTGTTAATAAAGTAGAAGGCAAACATGAAGTCACAACTATTCCAATGGTTGATGGTGGAGAAGGTTTTGTAGATACTATTATAAAACTTAAAGAAGGTAAAAAAATTGCAACGCAAGTAATGGGACCAATCGGTAAGCCGATTCCTTCATACTTTGGTGTATTTAAAGAAAGTGGTGTTAAAACAGCCGTAATAGAAATGGCAGCGATTGCTGGTTTAAGACATGTACCTAGAAATATGAGAAATCCACTTAATACAACTACATTTGGTGTAGGAGAAACAATTATTAAAGCATTAGATTATGGTGTTGAAAGAATCCTAATTGGTTGTGGAGATTCAGGTACATCAGATGGCGGAGTAGGAATGGCTCAAGCAGTAGGTGTTAAATTTTTAAATAAAGAAGGAGAACCTATATTTATTAATGGAGGGGGAGAAATTAATCGTATTCATGGTGTTGATATGAGATATATGGATCCAAGGGTACATCTAGTTGATATTGATGTAGCGGTAAATTGGATGAATATATTGTGTGGCAGTAAAGGAGTTGCAAGAGTATTTGGACCACAAAAGGGAGCATCAATTGAAGATGTAGAACAATTATCTTCCAACTTAGAACATCTTGCGAGACTAATCAAATCATTTAAAGGTGATGACTTATCTCTTATTAATGGTGGCGGAGCATCAGGTGGATTAGGAGCAGGTTTACATGGATTTTTAAATGCAAAGTTACATCCGCGCTTTGAAATTATAATGAAGTATATTAAAATTTCTGATGCAATTATTAATGCAGATTTAGTAATTACTGCTGAGGGGTGTATAGATTACCAAACACCAAACGGTAAGATTCCATCAGAAGTTGCAAGAATTGCGAAATCACACAATAAACCAGTTATCGCTTTTGCAGGAACAATTGGTTTAAATGCAAAAATTAATTATCAAAGTGGAATTGATGCTTTTACGAGTATAATCCCAGAACCAACAACTTTAGAAAATTCAATATCTGATGCAAAAGATTGGTTAGAAAATTGTTCTGAAAATGCATTTAGACATATTATGATAGGCATTAACTTAGGTAACCAAATGGTTGCTAAAGAGATGTGATCTAAATGACTAATAAGCAAATCATTTACTTATCTGTATATTTCATCTTTTCAATCTGTATTTTCTTATATACAGATATGAGTTATTTAGCTAAATTAAGTTTAATTGTATTCGTATTGTCATTAGGTCTCTATTTATTATCAAATATGCCAGCAGGTTTATCTTCGTTTATCGCGATTATGATAGGTATTCTACTTGGATTACCAGAAGATGTAATGTTTCATTCAATGAATTCGCACGTAGTTTGGTTGATGATAGGCGCTTTTATTATTAGTGCGGCAATTGAAATAAGTGGTTTGTTAAACAGAATGATTAATTTTATACATGTGAGATGTAAAACGAGTAGAAGTGTGAATATACTTTTATTTCTTATCATACAAGTGATTTCTGTTATCGTACCATCAACTTCAGGTAGAGCAGCAGCTATGTTACCAGTTTATAAAGCATTTGAAACACGATTCCCGACAAATAAGAAGTATTTTGCATTGTTAATTCCAATTTTAATATTAATGGGTGCAAATTTAACTTTAATTGGTGCCGGTAGTCATCTAGTTGGTATAGGATTATTAGAAGGAAAAGCTAATAAATCTATTTCTTATAGTGAATTTTTATTATGGGGATTGCCCTTTGGTTTAGTAATTGGTTTAGTTACTTTTATAGTGACTAAAATAATGTATATGAATATAAGTGAAGACGTACACTACCATCAAGAAAAATCGCATGAAGAACGAAAGCCTTTTACTCAAATTGAGAAAAGAGCAATTGTATATATCGTCATCACAATAACTTTATGGATGACTGAAAATATTCATGGATTTGAAATTGCTTTTATTACTATGTTGATGGGTATTTGTATGATGATACCTAGAATAGGTGTGATAACTTGGAAACAAGGTGTTCAAAATATTTCATGGAGTTTAATATTCTTTGTAGCAGGTGCTACGACTTTAGGGAATTTGTTGGTCACTTATAAAGTAGTGGATTATATACAAGATCATTTGTTAAATTATTTATCTCAATTTCAAACTTTAAATGAATTCGCTATACTTAGTATAATAGTTATTATTACTGTTACTTCCCATTTGTATATTACAAGTCATACGACACGGGCAATTGTTTTTGTACCAGTATTTTTATTATTTAGTGAAATGTTTAATTTAAATCCAGTCGCAGTAGTGTTTATTACTTTAATTGGAACGAATTATTGTGTAACATTTCCAGTTTGCTCAAAAGCATTGCTATTATTTTATGAACAAGATGAAAAGCCATTTAAAAATCGAGATTTAATGAAAATAAGTGTTATATTAATGCCAACTTATATATTATTGATGATATTTAGTTATTATATATGGTGGCAATTTACAGGACTTTCACTTAGATAGGAGACAAAATAATGGAGAAAATATTAGTTGTTGAAGATGATGAAAAAATTGCACGTGTTATACAATTAGAACTAGAATATGCAAATTATAAAATTGATATTGCACACACAGGTAAATCAGCATTAGAACGTTTAGAAAATGAAAATTTCGACCTGATTTTATTAGATGTTATGATTCCAGAACTAAATGGATTAGAAGTATTAAGACGCGTAAGAGAACAAAATGAAGACGTTAAAATTATAATGCTGACTGCACGTGATGCAGTTATGGACAAAGTTAGTGGCTTAGATTCTGGTGCTAATGATTATATGACAAAGCCATTTGAAATTGAAGAATTGCTCGCTCGTATTCGAGTTCATTTGAAAGAAAAAAGTACTTTAAAAGTACAAAATGAAGACGACAATGCATCCACTTATAGATATTTATCAATTTATAAATCAAGACGTGAAGTCTATATTGATAAGGAACCAATTAATTTAACACAAAAAGAATATGACTTATTAATTTACTTTCTAGAAAATAAAAATCAAGTGTTAACGAGAGAGCAAATTATAGAAGCGGTATGGGGTTATGACTATTATGGCGATACAAATGTTATCGATGTTTATGTCCGATATTTAAGAAAAAAACTTGATATAGATACAGAGTCTATTATAACTAGCGTTAGAGGAATAGGATATATATTAAAGGATTGATATTATGAAATTAGGAACAAAGATCCAATTATACACAACAGTAATGATTGTTATAGTAGTGATATTAATCAACTTAGTAGTATATTTTGTGTATCAAAAAATTTCATTAGATTCAGAAGTGACTCAATTAGAAAGTCGCGGAATAAATATAATGAAAGAATTACAAAATACAACTAGAGAAAATGTAAATACTGAAGCGGTATTACAATCTTATTTACTCTCTGACGGATATATTACTTTAGTAAACAAAAATGACAAAAAAATAATTCAAATTTCGACAGATGTAAACTACAAAAATATTGGTGAACCATTTAAAAATGAACAATATAAGAAAGTAGTTAATAAGAAAGGTAATCACTTTGCAATGGTATCACTACCGATTATTTGGAAAAACGGTGAAGTCAGTAATTTACAAATTTACGAAAATATTAATTTCAAATATGAAACCTTTGATATATTAAAAGGTATATTAATTGTATCTACTTTTATTATACTAATTGTTATATTTTTATTAAATCGAATTATTACTCAGATTATATTGAAACCGATTAATGAACTTATAATAAAGATGAATAAGACGAAAGAAACAAAACATTACACGACTATTGGTATTAATAAAGATGATACGAAAGAATTAAAAGAATTATCACAAACATTTAACGATATGATGCTTTATTTAAAAGATCATGATGAAAAGCAACAAGCTTTTATTCTAAATGCTTCTCATGAATTAAAAACCCCAATCACGGTTATTAGTTCATATAGTGAAATGTTAAAACGATTTGGGAAAACTCGTGAAGATATTTTAGAAGAGGGTATAGATACGATTAATGATGAAGCAAAACGTTTAAAATATTTAACTGAGCAAATGTTGGATTTAGCTAAGATAGAGAGAACGTATCATGATTTACCACTAGAGAAAATTAATTTATATGAAGAAATCTATATTTTAGTTAAACGCCTAATGGCAGTATATAAACGAAAAATTAATTTATCTGCTGAAAATCAACATATAGAAGGACTTGTGAATAAAGAAAGTTTCACACAAATTATGACTATATTTTTAGATAATGCGTACAAATATAGTCAGAGTCATATTGATATTAATATTTTAACAATTGAAGATCATGTTCAAATACAAATTAAAGACTATGGATCAGGTATTCCAGAACAAGATTTAGAGAAAATTTTTACGCGCTTTTATAGAGTTGATAAAGCAAGATCAAGAGAATCTGGTGGATCTGGATTAGGTCTTTATATTGCGAAAGAATTAGCATTGAAAAATCATATTGATATTAAAGTTGATAGTGAAATGAACAAAGGTACTCAATTTACACTTATTTTAGAGAGGGTGAAATAACTTGAAAATAGCAACAAAACACATCCTTGTTTTGTTAGCATCTACACTATTTATAGTATTAAGCATCATTATTTATATGAAAGCGAATGAAAAATTAATGAAGAAAGAAGAAGTAGAAAAGTTTGTTACCGATCGATATAAAGGGAATATTGAAGATATTTCGCTTTCTGATGATGAATCATTATTCCATGTTAATATTAAAGATAGTAATAAAGTTTATTCTTTAGATATTGATCGTAAGAAAGAGGTTATTAAAAACGTAAAATCAAAAACGATTAAAAATAAAGAGCAGTCTAATAATAAAGAAAAAAAGCAAAAAGAAAACCCTAGAAAAAAAGAAAAGAAATCATTAATCAGTGAAAAAGAAGCAAAACAAATCTCACATCAAAAAGTTGGCGGAAAATTTATAGATATAAAGAAAAATACAAATACAACGCCGAATACGTATACAATAACTCAATATGTAGATGATGATGAAGGTGCGGTTGTAACTGTTAATGCAGTAAGTGGTAAAATAAATTCTGTCTCATGGTTTAATATTGAACAACCACAATTAGAATATAATGCTCCAAAGACAGATGAAAGACAAGAAGTACAAACAAATAATGGATATTATTATGAACAAGATGATGACTTTGACGATGATGATGATGAAGATGATTAAATTTCTATCATAAAAACATTTGTTAAATATAATCTTGGTATATTTGATAGGAGGAATTGACGATAACCACATTAGCAATCATTATTTTTGTATTAACACTGACTTTCGTTATTTGGCAACCGAAAGGACTAGATATCGGTGTAACAGCATTTATTGGTGCATTAATTGCCATTATAACTGGTGTTGTACAAATAGAAGATATACTTGAAGTGACCAGCATTGTTTGGAATGCAACATTGACATTTATAGCGATAATTATCATTTCGCTTATTCTTGATGAAATTGGTTTCTTTGAATGGTCTGCGATTCATATGGTTAAAGCCTCTCGTGGAAATGGTATAAAGATGTTTATTTATATCATGATATTAGGTGCAATTGTTGCGGCATTTTTTGCGAATGATGGTGCAGCTTTGATACTTACGCCTATAGTATTGGCAATGGTACGTCATCTAGGATTTAATAAGAAAATCATTTTTCCTTTTGTGATAGCCAGTGGATTTATAGCAGATACAACTTCACTACCATTCACTGTGAGCAATTTAGTGAATATTGTTTCTGCAGATTATTTTAATATTGGCTTTGTTGAATATTTCTTACATATGTTCATACCGAACATATTCTCATTATTGGCCAGTATTGCTGTATTGTGGTTATTCTTTAAATCGTCAATACCACGTACATTTGACGATCGTCATTTAAAACAACCAAAAGAAGCGATTAAAGATTTGAAACTGTTTCGTATGTCATGGATTATTTTATCCATATTACTCATCGGATATTTTATCAGTGAGTTTGTACACATACCCGTATCAATTATTGCAGGTATAGTAGCCATTATATTTGTATGGTTTGCTAGAAAATCTCCTGCAGTTCATACTAAAAAAGTGCTCAAAGGTGCACCATGGAATATAGTCGTATTCTCAATTAGTATGTATTTAGTTGTCTTTGGACTTAAAAATGTAGGTATCCTTGCAATTTTAAGTCATATACTAACAGACATTTCTCAACATGGATTATTTGCAAGTATTATGGGGATGGGATTTATAGCAGCATTTTTGTCATCGATTATGAATAACTTACCAACCGTTCTCATAGATGCACTCGCTATCCATCAATCAGATGTTATTGCTCCGCTTAAAGAAGGCATGATTTATGCAAATGTTATCGGTTCAGATCTCGGTCCGAAAATTACACCTATCGGTTCATTAGCAACATTATTGTGGCTACATGTATTGTCACAAAAAGGTGTTAAAATACCTTGGGGCACATACTTTAAAACAGGTATCATCATAACGATACCCGTATTATTTATTACATTAGTAGGTTTGTATGTAACATTGTTAATCTTTTAAAAAACAGTTAAGATAGGAAGCTATCTTAACTGTTTTTCCGTTTACGATATTGTAAAGGTGTCATAAAATAGAATTGCTTAAATACTTTGATAAAATGTGATGTTGTTTTATAACCAACTCGTCTACTAATGTCTTCAATTGTCATTGTGTTATCAAGAAGCAATTCGCTACTTTTTTCAATTCTTATTTCATGTAAATATTGCATAATTGTTTGATGTGTAACTTGTTTGAATAGTCTTGATAAATGAAATTTTGAACCGTGACATTGGTTACAAATTTCATCTAATGTAAGATTTAAATGATAATTTCGATGAATGAAATTTTTTATTTGTAATACCCATTCTTCATCTTCTAATAATTGACCTGTTGGATTACACTTTTTACAAGGACGATAACCATTTTCTATAGCTTCGTGATAGTCTCGATATATTGAAACATTTTCTTTATTAGGTAATTTAGCATTGCATGAAGGTTTACAGAATATCATTGTCGTCTTAACTGCATATACAAAATCATCATTCGCTAATTTATTGTTTGTTTTAATGTCTTGCCATCTTTTCTCAGTTAAATACATTGCCAAATTTATCACCTCAAAAATATCATAACATATAAAAATATCCTTATATTGCTATCTAATTATGAAAACGACTATTTATATTGAGTTTACAAATAAATTCATTTAAACTATCACCAAAGGAGGTAGACGATGAAAATAATTTATCATGGTATTCTTAAGCATCTTAATAAACAACTCGATATTTATGCAAGTGATGAGGGTCTCATATTTGTAGGTTCTTTTGATAAAGAAAATGAAATACATCAGTTTATTTCAAATATAGATATTAAAGAAAATCAAGACAAAGTAAAACCATATATCGACCAATTGAATGAATATTTTAATGGCACAAGAAAAACTTTTGACTTAAAAATAGATATACAATCCACACCGTTTAACGAAACCGTGTGGCAAGCGTTGACCACAATACCATATGGAGAAACAATAACTTATTCAGATTTAACCAATAAAATTGATAAACCAAACGCAGTTAGAGCTGTTGCATCAGCAGTCGGTAAAAATCCATTAAACATTGTGATACCTTGCCATCGTGTTATAGGCAAAGACGGACAACTAAGAGGCTATAGAGGCGGACTTGAAATGAAGCAATCATTATTAGAATTAGAGTCAAGACACACCCATTTATCATAAATAATGTGGTGTGTTTTCTATTATCATTTCGTGTATGATAATAGTAAGAGATGATTGGGGGTTCAATATATGAGTAGTGATGATAATAGTAGGAAAGTCATTTTAGATTTAGCTGTTACATTAGATGGGCTTATAGAAGGCGAAAATGGCGAGATTGACTGGTGTATTATGGATCCTGAAATGAATTTTGATGATTTTTTAAATCAAGTCGATACAATCTTTTATGGAAGAAAAAGTTACGAAGCATGGGGAGATTTTCAACCGAGTTTAGAAGATTCAGAAGAAGACAAATTAATGTGGAAAAACATACATGCCAAAGAAAAGTATGTCTTTTCAAAGAAATTTAAGTTTGAAGATAAACATGTCAATGTTATTAAAGATAATATCGTAGAACATGTACATGAAATAAAAAGCAAGCCAGGTAAAGATATATGGTTATATGGTGGATCTAGCTTAATTACGACATTTGTAAATTATGGATTAGTAGATGAATATAGACTATCCATACATCCTATAGTTTTAGGAAAAGGAAAACCACTATTTATAGATATAGAAGATAGACAACAACTTAAACTAGTACATTCAAGAAAATTTAAATCAGGTGTTATACAATTAATTTATCATAATGAGTAGTAGTAGACATGTAAATGGGAAGTATACCTTAGCTGGAGATATACTTCCCATTTTTGGAAGATAAGCACTTTTATTGTTGAGTCGAGAATACGGATTCTCTTCAAGTATATAAATATACTTGATATATATAGCATAACGGTTTATTTAGAAAAGTGAAATTTGTGTTATGGATGATGACTTGTTGTGTGACAGTTGATGACATTCATTAAAGTACGAATCATTATTTTTTTGATGTATATTTACACTGTAATAAGGGAATAGGTAAGTAAATAGATTGGATACAGTAAAGTTAATCATGAACTACAAATATGACGTATTGGAGTGGTTCTTATGCAAACAATGATTGTTTATTTTGTCGGCTGCTTTATCGGATTTATTGTACATCGTATATTTCAAACTGAAAGTATGTGGATGAATGTCGCTCAATTTTCAATATTTTTCGCATTTATGTATACATTTATTGGTAGATTTATGCCTTCTATTCGAAATTCACTTATTAAAATGGTTCCGAGTAGTATTCCAAATCCAAAAATGATTGTGTATGTAACAGGGTGGTTAGAATTTGTCATTGCGATAAGTGTGTTTATTCCTAAAGTTAATTTTGTATTCAGTGTGATTGGTATTATTTTATGCTTTGTTTTGTTCCCTGGTTATATGAAAGCACATGCTAAAAATATTACTATAGGTGGAAAAGTACCGATGAATATATATTTAAGAGCACTGTTGCAAATATTATTTATTGTTTCATTTATTATCATCTTTAAGCATGCCTAAGATGGGATATAGTGAAGTATTGATGGATAAGTTATGGTATAAAAGTGAAAATATTAAGAGGGGTTAAAATGGAACAAAATGCACTTGTAGGAAAATTACAAAAAAGAAGAAATGATTTAAGTGAATTAGAGAAGAGGGTACTGGATTTTATTTTGAATGATTATACGTCGATAGCTAATATGAATATCGATGATATTGCTGAAAAGTTGTTTGTGTCAACTGCAACTGTAAGTAGATGTTCTCAAAAATTAGGTTATCAAGGCTATAGAGAACTGAAATATGCATTATTACAAAATCAACCTGATTTAAATAAAGTAAACAATGTGCAAAGTTTTGATGTTGAAATGAATGATTTTATGAATGAAAATTTGGCGAACCTTCAGAATACAATGAATGAGATCAATATCCAAGATATAGAAAAAGCAGTAGCTTATATACGAGATGCACGTGTAATAGAAGTTATTAGTGTGGGAGCGAGTTTAGTAAACGGGATTGATTTAAGTAGAAAATTAACGTTTCTAGGTAAAGTAGCACATGCGCGAACGGATTGGGATGAATTAGAAGCGGTAACGCATAATTTAGATCAAGATAGTTTAGCAATTTGTATTAGTTCTAGTGGCGAAACCTCACATATTGTCCGTTATGCTGGTCAGTTAAGAGACAACAAAGTACCAATTATTTCTATTGTTAGTAATAGGCATTCCAAATTGGCGCAGCTATCGACCATAACTTTAATTGCTAAAACGAATAGTATCTATATTGGAAATGTAGATTTAAGTTCAAGGCACGCTGCTATGTTTATGATAGATTTTCTATTAATGATGTATGGTAAACAATTATAATGTAACGACATTCATAAGATGTAAGCGCGTCCAAAATGATTATATACTATTGATGCCCCTTTAATACATTTGTATATTTAAATTACATTAATGTATTAAAGGGGTGTTATTAAATATGAGTAAAAAGAAGAAGCAAAGTAATGTGTGGGATTTTCTTCAAAATATGGGGAAGACATTTATGCTTCCTGTAGCTTTATTAGCTTTTATGGGATTGATTTTAGGAATAGGGAGTTCATTTACAAGTGAGTCAATGATTGATGTCTTTCCATTTTTAGAGAATAACATGATACAGCTAGTATTGAAGTTTCTAGCAACAGTTGGGGGATTTGCTTTTACATATTTACCTGTACTATTTGCGATCGCTATACCAATCGGACTTGTTAAACATGAAAAAGGTGTAGCTGCATTCTCAGGGTTTGTAGGTTATACAGTTATGAATTTAACGATTAATTTCTATTTAACTGAGACGCATCAATTAGCCGATACAGATAAATTACAACAAGCTGGACAAAGTATGGTATTAGGTATTCAAACACTCGAAATGGGTGTGCTTGGTGGTATTATTTCTGGTCTTATCGTTTATAAATTACATAATAAATTTAGTTATACACAGTTACCTGACAGCTTTGCGTTCTTCTCAGGTTCAAGGTTTGTGCCAATTGTAACATCTCTCGTATTGGCAGTAGTTGGGTTAATTATACCGATTGTTTGGCCATTCTTCGGCATGATCATTGGAAGTGTTGGTGCACTAATTCAACATTCTGGTGTCTTTGGACCATTTTTATTCGGTGCTGGTGAAAGGTTATTATTACCATTCGGTTTACATCATATTTTAGTATCTATGGTTAGATTTACTGAAGTTGGTGGTCATTCTATTATTGAAGGTAAGGATGTATTTGGCGCATTAAATATTTTTTATGCGCAATTACAAAATAATTTACCAATATCTCCAAATGTAACAGCATTCTTATCACAAGGTAAGATGCCTACATTTATGTTTGGTTTACCTGCTGCAGCTTTAGCAATTTATCACGCAGCGCCTAAAGAGAATAGACATAAAATTAAAGGTCTCTTAATTTCAGGATTTGTAGCGACATTTGTTACAGGTATCACGGAACCAATTGAATTTTTATTTTTATTCATTAGTCCATTGCTTTGGATCTTCCATGTCATCATGACAGGTTTAGGATTTATGGTTATGAATATTCTAGGTGTGACAATTGGTAATACAGATGGCGGCGTACTAGACTTTCTAATATTTGGCGTCATGCAAGGTAGTTATACGAAATGGTGGCTTGTCATAATTGTTGGATTAATATGGTTTGTTATCTATTATTTAGTGTTCAAGACAGTTATTTTGAAATTCGACTTAAAAACACCAGGTAGAACTGTTGAAAAGAACGATAAAAATGAAAGTAATTCGACACAAAATCGTACAAATCAAACAGACGAAATGGCTTCTGATATGCTTCAAGCGATTGGCGGTTCTAGTAATATTATAAGCATCGATAACTGTATTACACGTTTAAGATTAGTGCTGGAAGATGCAGAAATTGTTGATGATGAAAAGCTAAAAGAACTTGGTGCATTAGGTGTCGTACATTTAGATAAACAAAATGTACAGATTATCATCGGAACGAGAGTAACAACTGTCCGAAAACAATTAGATGCCATTATTTAAGTTAAGAAGGGATTTTTGTAATGTATAATTTTGATAAGGTGATTGATAGAACAGGGACAAATTGTACTCAGTGGGATTATGTTCAAGACCGTTTTGGGCAAAGTGACTTGTTGCCATTCACAATTTCAGACACAGACTTCGCGCTACCACATTCAATTATGGAACATTTAAATAGACGTATGAAGCATCCAATATTCGGTTATACGAGATGGAATCATACAGACTTTAAATCAACCGTTATGAATTGGTATAAAAGCCGTTTTAATACGGAAATTGATGAAGATTGGATTTATTATACACCAACTGTGATATATGCAGTTTCACAGCTAATTCATATGAAATCTAATTTGAACGATGGTGTGATCATTCAAACACCAGCATATGACGCATTTTATAATGTGATTAAAGAGAATCATCGTACAGTTGTGGAGAACCAACTTTTCTACGAAGATGGTTATTATACAATTGACTTTAAACAATTAGAGATGCAATTAGCGAAACCTGAAAATAAAATTTTGTTATTATGTTCTCCTCATAACCCAACAGGTAGAGTATGGAATGAAGATGAACTGACTACAATCATTAAACTATGTCAGGAACATCATGTTTATATCATTTCTGATGAAATTCATATGGATATCGTTCGAAAGGGTAACAACCACATTCCAATACTGGATAAAAGTACAAATGATATAGCAATTGTGACAAGTGGTAGTAAGACTTTTAATTTTCCAGGTCTACTTTTTGCGTATACTTTAATTCCTAATAAAGAAGATGGGGATGCATTTTTAAATCATATGAAAAAGCAAGATGGTTTATCATCACCAAGCATTATGGGGATGGAAGCTACGATAGCAGCATATGAAAAAGCGAGTGATTGGGTAGATGCTTTAAACGAATATTTAGATGACAATATACATGCAGTTCAATCATTCTTAAAAGAGCACATACCAGAAATAAAAGTTGTCTATCCAGAATCAACATATCTTATATGGTTAGATGTTTCAGATTTAAATATGACGATGGATGAATTGCAATACCGACTTATTAACATAGGCAAAGTTGCGATAATGGATGGACAAACATATGGCGGTAATGGTCAGCACTTTTTAAGGTACAATGTTGGATGCCCAAAGTCTAAAGTATTAGAAGGATTAGAGCGACTAAAGTTAAGTATTGAAACATAATATATTTATATCGAGTGATTATCTTTTTAAGCATTCAAGCATGTGCTATAATATACTAATGTATATAGAGAGATGAGAATGTTAAGAGGTGAAAGATATGAGTATTCGTTCTGAACGAGTAGGCGAACAAATGAAAAAAGAATTAATGGATATCATCAACAATAAACTTAAAGATCCAAGAGTTGGATTTTTAACAATTACAGATGTAGAACTTCCAGGAGACTTATCACACGCTACAGTTTATTTAACTGTATTAGGTTCTGATAAAGAAAAAGAAGATACATTTAAAGGTTTAGAAAAAGCAAAAGGCTTTATTAAATCAGAATTAGGTAATCGTATGAAATTGCGTATTTTACCAGAATTGCATTTTGAATATGATGAATCAATCGATTACGGTAATAAAATTGAACGCATGATTCAAGATTTAAATCGTAATGATTAATCCAAATTTAGGCTAAGACACAATAAAATGTCTTGGTCTTTTTTTGATTAGAGGGGCTGTAACTACCATTATTCTGAATTGTGGAAATAAGAACGCGCTAACTACCATTATTCCGAATTCTGGTAATTAGAGTGACCCCTTCGTTAGGGACATTACTCGGAATTCTGTCCCCAAGCACTCGCGCATTTTTTATGAAATTGAGTTATTTCTTCTTTTTATGAATATTTTCATGTAAAATTAAAAAGAATAGAAACATTATGGAGGTCGTAAATTTGGATGGCATTCTAGCAATTCATAAGGAAGTTGGTATGACAAGTCATGACGTCGTATTTAAACTTCGTAAAATTTTAAAAACAAAAAAAGTTGGCCATACTGGAACTTTGGATCCTGAGGTAAGTGGTGTACTACCGATTTGTGTTGGGAAAGCGACGCGTGTGAGTGGTTATGTGATGGAAAGTGGCAAATCATACAGAGCTGAAGTAACGATTGGTGTTAGTACAACGACTGAAGACCAAACTGGTGAGATTGTAGATCAGAAGCGTGTTGATCAAAATTTATGGGACAAAGATGAAATTATTGCGACTTTAAAACAATTAGAAGGTGACATAGAACAAATTCCACCTATGTATTCTGCTGTTAAAGTTAATGGTAAGAAATTATATGAATATGCTAGACAAAATATTGAAATTGAACGTCCTGTAAGAAGGGTACATATTAACAGTATTAATTTAATTTCTGATATTATTTATGAGAATGATATTTGTAAATTTGAAATTGAAGTTGAATGTGGCAAAGGGACATATATTAGAACGTTAGCAACTCAAATTGGTGCGTTACTAAATTATCCTGCACATATGTCTCATTTAATTAGATTGAAAAGTGGCGGTTTTACTTTAAATCAGGCTATTAAATTAGATGACTTAAGAGAAATTGTTGAGCAAGATAAGTTACAAGATGTGATTCTTCCATTAGAATATGGATTGAATGGTTTAACGAAAATTACCGTACATGATAAAAATATCGTAACGCGTATTCAGAACGGACAAAAAATAGAAAAATCTTTAATAGATGAAAGTAAACATGATGGCGAATTTGTTGTTTGGTATGAAGACAAAGCGATTGCTATTATGGATACTTATGATAAAAATGAAACACTTTATAAACCGAAAAAAGTTTTTCTTTAAAGGAGTATATAGATGGAAGTTATAGAAATTACACACCCAATTAAATCTAAACAATTTGTAAATGAAAATATTGCTTTAGCTATCGGTTTTTTTGATGGTATACATTTAGGTCATCAACAAGTTCTTAAAAAAATGATTAAAGTAGCTAAAGATAAACATTTAAAAAAAGCTGTTATGACATTTGATCCACACCCCTCAGTTGTCTTAAATCCTGAAAAGAAAAGAACAACGTATTTAACACCTATTGCAGATAAAATTGAAGCAATTGAAAAGTTAGGCGTAGATTACTGTTTCGTCGTTAACTTTTCTTCTACATTTGCAGATGTGTCTGCGGATGATTTTATTGACCAATATTTTATTCAAAATCATGTGAAAGCTGTTATTGCTGGTTATGATTTCAGTTTTGGTAAATATGGAAAAGGAAATATGGCATCATTACAAGAGAATGATTATCCATTTGATGTATTTGTCGTATCTAAGCAAACATTACATGAGGATGAAAAAATCTCAACTACGAATATTAGAACATCACTTGAATTAGGAGAAATAGAAGCTTGTAATTTAGCTTTAGGACGCCCATATGTTATTAAAGGTATGGTTGTTCAAGGCGAAAAAAGAGGGCGTACGATTGGTTTTCCTACAGCTAATGTTGAACCAAGCGATGACTATGTATTACCTAGAAAAGGTGTTTACGCTGTAACATTATTAATTAAATCAAGAGATAAGTCATATAAAGGTGTGTGTAACGTTGGTGTGAAACCAACATTCCATGATCCATCTGTTTCTCAAATAAGTATTGAAGTTAATATCTTTGATTTTGAAGAAAGTATATATGGTGAGCGTGTAGAAGTATATTGGCACCATTTTATTAGACCAGAACAAAAATTTGATGGCATAGATGCACTTGTTAATCAAATTAAGCAAGATAAAGAAGAAGCAAAAGCGTTATTATCACTTGAAAGAACATAAAGAGTTATGTATAATGATTTGAGTGCCTAATCCTTGGCTTATCGACACTCCGACGATCAGCTCAGGTTTACGGTGAATACAATTATAGGAGGGAAATTGACAATGGCAATTTCACAAGAAAGAAAAAACGAACTAATCGAACAATACCGCGTACATGAAACTGATACTGGTTCTCCAGAAGTACAAATCGCAGTTTTAACAGCAGAAATCACTGCTTTAAACGAACATTTACGTACTCACAAGAAAGACCATCATTCACGTCGTGGATTATTAAAAATGGTTGGTCGTCGTAAACATTTATTAACATATTTACGTGAAAATGATGTTCAACGTTACCGTGATTTAATTAAATCATTAGGATTACGTCGCTAATCGTAATTTCAATCGAAGGAAATCAATCAGATTTCTTTCGATTTTTTTATAAATAAATATAAAAAATATGTGTATAATGGTATGATATAAGAGATTAAGTGTATGAGAGGAGATTCATAAATGTCTCAAGAGAAGAAAGTCTTTAAGACAGAATGGGCAGGAAGTCCATTAATAATTGAAACAGGCCAATTAGCAAAACAAGCTAATGGTGCAGTATTAGTAAGATATGGGGATACAGTTGTATTATCAACAGCAACTGCATCAAAAGAACCTAGAAATGTAGACTTTTTCCCATTAATGGTTAACTATGAAGAAAAAATGTATGCTGCAGGAAAAATTCCTGGTGGCTTTAATAAACGTGAAGGTAGACCTGGTGAAGATGCTACTTTAACAAGTAGATTAATTGATAGACCAATTCGTCCATTATTCCCTAAAGGATACAGACATGATGTTCAAGTTATTTCTATCGTAATGAGTGTTGATCCAAACTGTTCACCAGAAATGGCAGCTATGATCGGTTCTTCAATGGCATTATCTGTATCAGATATTCCATTTGAAAGACCAATTGCAGGTGTAAACGTAGGATTAGTAGACGGCGAATTTGTTATCAATCCAGATGTTGAACAAAGAGAAGTTTCTTTATTGGATTTACAAGTAGCGGGTCATAAAGATGCGATTAACATGGTTGAAGCGGGTGCTAAAGAAGTAACTGAAGAAACAATGTTAAATGCTATTTTATTTGGTCATAAAGAAATTCAAAGATTAGTTGAATTCCAAGAAGCTATTATTGAAGATATTCAACCTGAAAAAGCTGAATTTATACCAGTTGAAATTGAAGCTTCATTTGAAGAAACAGTTCGTGCTAAAGCAGAAGCTTTAGATATTATTTCAGCAATCAGAACTGAAGAAAAACAACAAAGAGATATCAATATTTCTGCAGTTAAAGAAGAAGTTCTAAATGACTTTACTAATGAAGAAGATCCAGATAACGAAGAAGTTCTTAAAGATGTAAGTAAAGTATTAGATGCACTTGTAAAAGAAGAAGTGCGTCGTTTAATTACTGAAGATAAAGTAAGACCAGATGGACGTAATCCTGAAGAAATCAGACCTTTATCTTCTGAAGTTGGATTATTACCAAGAGCACATGGTTCAGGTTTATTTACACGTGGACAAACTCAAGCATTTTCAGTTGCGACTTTAGGTGCATTAGGTGAACACCAAATCATTGATGGTCTAGGTACAGAAGAACAAAAACGTTACATGCATCACTATAATTTCCCTAACTTCTCAGTTGGTGAAACAGGACCAGTAAGAGCGCCAGGACGTCGTGAAATTGGTCACGGTGCATTAGGTGAACGTGCATTATTACAAGTTATTCCAGATGAAAAAGAATTCCCTTATACAATAAGAGTTGTTTCTGAAGTACTTGAATCAAATGGTTCATCATCACAAGCTTCAATTTGTGGTTCAACTTTAGCATTAATGGATGCAGGTGTGCCAATTAAAGCACCTGTTGCAGGTATTGCAATGGGCTTGATTACTAAAGATGACAACTACACAATTTTATCTGATATTCAAGGTATGGAAGATGCACTAGGTGATATGGACTTTAAAGTTGCAGGTACAGAAAAAGGTATCACTGCTATTCAAATGGATATTAAAATAGATGGTTTAAGTGAACAAATCTTAAAAGAAGCACTTGAGCAAGCAAGAATTGGTAGATTATATATCTTAAATCATATGCTTGAAACATTGAGAGAACCTAGAGAAGAACTTAGCCAATATGCACCTAAAATTGAAATTATGCATATTAAACCAGATAAAATTAGAGATGTTATTGGACCTGGTGGTAAGAAAATCAATGAAATCATTGATGAAACAAGTGTTAAATTAGATATCGAACAAGACGGTACAGTATTTATCGGATCTAAAGATAAAGAAATGATTGACCGTGCTAGACAAATTATTGAAGATATTACAAGAGAAGCTGAAGTCGGAGCAATTTATATGGCAACAGTTAAACGTATTGAAAAATTCGGTGCATTTGTTGAAATCTTCCCAGGTAAAGATGCACTTGTTCATATTTCTCAATTCTCTAACGAAAGAGTTAACAAAGTTGAAGATGTAGCTAAAATTGGCGACCAATTCTTAGTAAAAGTAACTGAAATTGACCGTCAAGGACGCGTAAACGCATCACGTAAAGTGATGTTAAACGAAGAAAAAGAACAAAAATAATAAATGAAATGATTCAGATAGGGACATTGACAATCATTAAAATCTGAAATTTAAAGTGTCAACAAAGTCATAGATTTTGTTGGCATTTTTTATGAGTAAGTAGAATAAGAAGTTACATGACATATGTTAGTAGTGGTATAAATAAGGGTGTCGTTATTAGCGGTTCTGACAAAAGGTGCAAATACTGATACCGTTATTAGCAGTTTTGATACAAAGTGCAAATTCTGCGATCATACATGTACATAATACTTCTCAATACTTATAATAAGAAAGCTTTTAATTTAATGATTGCTTCATATAAAATACTTTTATAACCGATACGCCTGAGGGAATCGTACAAGTCGAAGACTACAGGCTGAGACTGTACCCTAGGCAAGAGAGGTTATGAAAGTATGTATGTCTACTAATAAAGGGACATTGACGTGTCCCTATTTATTTTGAGGTGAATAAATATGGCTGATTTACAACGACTGAATAATGGAACGACTGTGATTTTTGAAGAAGTTCCAAACAGTGAAACAATTAGTGTAGGTGTTTATGTCAATACTGGAACGGGTGACGAAGGTGATTATCCTGAAGGTATTGCTCATTTTATGGAACACATGTTGTTTAAAGGTAGTGAACACTATACAAGACAGCAATTATCAAACGAATTTGATAAAATTGGCGGCTATAACAATGCATATACGACAAAAATGTATACGTGTTATTTCTGTAAAACATTAAAAAGATTTGAACATAAAGCAATTGATTTACTTATAGATATGGTTAAAAACCCGTTATTTCTTGAAGAAGAAATTGTTCGTGAGAAAAAAGTTATTTTAGAAGAAATTAAAATGATTGAAGATACACCAGAAGAATGGTTAATGGATAAATTGGAACATGAAATTTATAAAGACCAACCATTAGGACGAATGATCCTTGGTACGCCTGATAGTGTCAATCAAATTAATAGAGATACATTAGTTGATTTCCATAAAAAATATTATCAAAGTAATCGATTAATTGTTTCAGTTGCGGGTGCTTATAGCGAATCTATGAAAGAAATATTGCTTAAGCAATTATCTGATGACATTGAAATACCGCTTGATCAACAAGAACAAGACATGACTTTTATTGAGAAGAAAGAAACTTATTATAAAAATGAGCTAGAGCAAACGCATTTTATGAGAAGTTATGATGCACCAAGTTATAATGATGAACACTATTATGCAACGAATATATTGAACACGATTTTAGGCGAAACAATGAGCTCTAAATTGTTCCAAGTTCTAAGAGAAGAATATGGATTATGTTATAATGTTTACTCAGATTTCCAAAGTTTTCACAATGATGGCTTGCTGACAATTTATGTAGCAACTGATAAAGAAAATGTTGATGCATCTAGTGAACTTATTACTGAAGTGCTTGAGTCATTATTAAGTGATGGTATTACACAGAATGAATTAGATGATGCTAAAAGCCATATTATCACAAGCTTTTTAATGGCGTCTGAATCTAACCAAAATAAAATGACGAGAAATGCACGTTCAATCATGTTTCATAATGAATTAATTACGAATGAGCAGTTCGAGCACGAGATTAATCAAATACAGTTAGCAGATATTAAATCAGCTACGAAAAGATTACTAGATGCACCTTATTCTGAGTTTATTTTGACAGAGAAATCATAAAGTTATGACCTGATATAAAAATTATTGTCTTCCTTAATTTAAAATATGTATAAGACTGTTGTATGTGCTTGTATAATCGATTATATAAATGGTATGATTAAATAAATATATTATGGACGGGACTACATTTAGGAGGAACAATTTTGAGTTTAATAAAAAAGAAAAATGATAAAATTCGTATCATACCACTCGGTGGTGTAGGAGAAATTGCAAAAAACATGTATATCGTTGAAGTGGACGAAGAAATGTTCATGTTAGACGCTGGTTTAATGTTTCCAGAAGATGAAATGTTAGGTGTAGACGTTGTTATACCAGACATACAATATGTTATTGAGAATAAAGATAAACTTAAAGGTATCTTTTTATCACACGGACATGAAGATTCTATCGGTGCTGTAAGTTATATACTTGAAAAGCTTGATGCACCAGTATACGGATCAAGATTGACGATCGCATTAGTTAAAGATCATATGAAAGCAAGAAAAATCAATAAAAAAGTACGTTATTATACAGTAAATAAAGATTCTGTCATGAGATTTAAAAACGTTAACGTGACATTCTTTAATACAACACATTCTATCCCAGATAGTTTAGGTGTATGTATCCATACATCATATGGTGCAATCGTTTATACTGGAGAATTTAAATTCGACCAAAGTTTACAAGGTGCCTATGCACCAGATATCGCTAAGATGACTGAAATTGGTCAAAATGGCGTATTTGCGTTGATAAGTGATTCAACAGAAGCGGAAAAGCCTGGCTATAACGTTCCTGAAAATGTAATCGAGAGTCATATGGTTGATGAATTTGCAAAAGCAAGCGGACGCATTATCGTGTCTTGTTATGCATCTAACTTTATTCGTATTCAACAAGTGTTGAATGCGGCTAGTAAATTAAACCGTAAAGTTTCATTCTTAGGACGTTCTTTAGAAAGTTCTTTCAATGTTGCACGTAAATTAGGATACTTTAATATTCCAGAAAATCTTTTAGTACCTGTGCATGACATTAGTAAATATCCTAAAAATGAATTAATTATTATTGCTACAGGTATGCAAGGTGAACCAATTGAAGCATTAGGTCAAATGGCTCAACAAAGACATCCTATTTTAAATATTTTAGAAGGCGATAATGTTTATATTTCTACAACAGCTTCTGCTAATATGGAAGTGATTATTGGTCAAACTTTAAATGAATTAGTTAAAGCTGGCGCACACATTATGCCTAATAACAAAAAAACACATGCATCTAGTCATGGTTGTATGGAAGAACTTAAAATGATGCTTAATTTAATGAAACCTGAATACTTCATTCCAGTACAAGGTGAATTTAAAATGCAAATCGCACATGCGAAATTAGCAGCTGAAACAGGCGTAGACCCTGAGAAAATTTTCTTACTAGAAAAAGGTGACGTTGTTAACTTTGATGGCGAAAAAATGATTGCTAATGAAAAAGTTACAGCTGGTAACGTATTAATTGACGGTATCGGTGTTGGAGATGTAGGTAATATTGTTTTAAGAGACAGACACTTATTAGCTGAAGATGGTATATTTATTGCTGTTGTAACTTTAGATCCTAAAAATAGAAAAATCGTTGGTGGACCTGAAATTCAATCACGTGGATTCGTTTATGTTAGAGAAAGTGAAGAATTATTAAATGACGCTTCAGAAAAAGTCCGTGAAATTGTTGAAGAAGGTTTACTTCAAAAGAAAATTGAATGGTCTGAAATGAAACAAAATATGCGTGATAAACTCGGTAAGTATCTATATGAACAAACGAAACGTCGCCCGATGATTATTCCAATTATTTCAGAAATCTAATGAATTGTTTTATGGATGATTTTTAACAGTCAAGAGATGAGACTAAATTCTATATCAATATAATGGGTTTTTCCATCTCGGCAAAGATGAACAAATAATGTGTCTTACACGCTATTTGTTCATTAACTGCCTACATACTATATGAGGCTGAGACATCTATTTATGTCCCAGCCTCTTTTTGCATTATAGATAAGGAGGCTATTTCAAAAATGGTACAAAAGAAGAAGCCAGCAACACGTAAAAGAAAAACAACACGTGGCAAGAAAAAGCAAAAAGATAATACATTAAAATACGTCATACAGATGATTGTGTTGTTTTTACTCGTGTTAGGTATTTTTCAATTAGGATTTATAGGTTTAATGATTGATAGCTTCTTTCATTTCTTATTTGGATTCTCAAAATATTTCACCTATATACTGATAGCGATTATTTCACTATTAATAACAGTGAATGGTAAATTAAAATTCACAAGAAGAGTAAATGGATTGCTCGTCTTTCAAGTAGCATTGCTATTCATTATGCAGTTAGTATTATATTTCAAAGATCCATCGTTTAAAACGTTTAAGACAACCTTGAGTGAAACATATTCAAGTTTAGAACGAAATGCATTTTACTTTAACGGTGGTGGTTATATTGGTTATTATGCGTTTAATGTCATAAGCAAGCTTATTTCTGTCTTTGGATATAGTTTATTAACGATACTCGTTTTACTATCTAGTGTTATTTTAATCATGAAGAAAAGACATCGTGATATTACGAAATCAGCATTTGATATGGCACAAAGTAAAACTAAATCAAAAATGACAAATCTTGAACAAAAAAGAGAAGAGAAGGCGAAAGCTAAACAACTAGAAAAAGAGAAGCGTCAAAAAGAGCAGCCTAAAGACGTTTCACATTTAGAAGAAGTCGAACCAGTTCAAGAAATTTCTAAAAATGACCAACTACAAACTAATGAAGAAATTCCAATCTTTGAATCACAAGAAAAGTTAGCTGCTAAAAGAGCACAACAACCTAAACAAACGGTTCAAAAAGAGCATGAAAATCATGAACCTGAAATGAACGAGTCAACAATAGATGAAACTGAGAATTTAAATTATAAATTACCACCGATTACGATTTTAAACGACCCACCTAAATCACAATCAGTGTCTAAAAAGACTGTTCAAGAAAAAGGGAAACTACTTGAAGCTACATTAAGAAACTTTAATGTTGATGCGAAAGTGACTCAAATTAGGATTGGACCTGCTGTTACGCAATACGAAGTACAGCCAGCTCAAGGTGTGAAAGTAAATAAAATTGTTAATTTGAGTAATGATATTGCACTGAATTTAGCAGCAAAAGATATTAGAATTGAAGCACCTATTCCAGGTAAGTCGGCAGTTGGGATTGAAGTACCTAATGAACATATTTCAATGGTAACGCTGAAAGAAGTACTGAATGAGGCAAAACCAACATCAAATAAACTTGAAGTTGCTTTAGGAAGAGATATTTCAGGTAAACCGATTACTGCAGAATTAAACAAATTACCTCACTTACTCGTAGCAGGTGCTACAGGAAGTGGTAAATCAGTTTGTATTAACGGTATTATCACAAGTATATTAATGAATGCTAAGCCACATGAAGTAAAATTAATGCTTATTGATCCGAAGATGGTTGAATTAAATGTGTATAACGGGATACCACATTTATTAACACCAGTTGTTACAAATCCTCAAAAGGCAAATCAAGCATTACAAAAAATTGTATCCGAAATGGAAAAAAGATACGACTTGTTCCAACACGTTGGTGCAAGAAATATTGAAGGATATAATCAATTCATTGAACGTACGAATCAAGAAATGGAAGAAAAACAAGCACAATTACCTTATATAGTCGTCATTGTTGATGAACTTGCTGACTTAATGATGGTTGCTGGTAAAGATGTTGAATCATCCATTATGAGAATCGCACAACTTGCTCGTGCAGCAGGTATTCACTTAATTATTGCAACTCAAAGACCATCTGTTGATGTCATCACAGGTAGTATTAAAGCTAATATACCTTCTAGAATTGCATTTGCAGTAAGTTCTGCAACAGATTCTAGAACAATTTTAGATAGTGGTGGTGCTGAAAAATTACTAGGTAGAGGTGATATGCTATTCTTATCTAGAGATTCTTCAAAACCAACAAGAATACAAGGTGCATTTCTTTCTGATGGTGAAGTTGAATCAGTTGTCCAACATGTTGTTGGAGAACAAACAGCGAACTATGTTAAAGAGATGGAACCTGACGAACCAACTGAAACAAATGAAATGGAAAGTGAAGATGCTTTATATAAAGAAGCATATTTATTTGTTGTAGAAGAACAAAAAGCAAGTGCGAGTTTATTACAAAGAAGATTTAGAATAGGGTATAATAGGGCATCTAGGTTAATGGATGATTTGGAAAGTAATGGTGTTATTGGTCCTCAATCAGGTAGTAAACCTAGACAAGTATTGGTTGATATTTATCAAGACGAATAGGGGGATATTATGTCTACAAATGCAAGTACAAATTTCGTTAAAAATTGGATATTAGAAAAAATTCAAACAGCAGAACTTAAACCGGGAGATGCTATTCCGAATGAGTTTGAAATTAAAAAGTTGTTAAATATAAATTATGATGAAATCGAAAAAGCCATACATGAACTTGTCACGGAACAAATTTTATCTCAAAAAACAGGCGACGTAACAGTGGTGAAACCTACACAATCATATTATTATCCATTAGACGAATTAGTAAGTATTACAAAAATGATAGAAAAAAATGGTGAAGTTGCTGGAACTGAATTTATTAGTTTAGATGAAGAAGTTGCAACTTTAAAAGATATAGAAGTATTAAACTTAGAAAAAGATGCATATATTTCAGTAATTGAAAGAGTACGTACAGCTAATGGCGAGCCAGTCGTTTATTGTTTAGATAAAATTGCTACTGATTTATTTGCATGCAGTGACTACCGATCCAACTCATCTATTCTATCCGCAATTGAAAGTAAAGTAGAATTTAAAATAACACATGCTAATACATCTATAGAATCTATTAGTTATGAACCATATATTAGTGAAATACTGAATTCTGAACCAGATGATGCAATGATGTTATTAACACAAGTTCATTATAACGAACATGGTACACCTGTTCTTTATTCACTAAATTATTTTAAAAGCAGTCTTGTAAAGTTTCGAATTACAAGAAATAGGATATAATAAATATATTGAGAGAAACAAAGTAACAATTGTTGCTTTGTTTCTCTATATACATACATATAAGAGAGGTATCTATTATGATAACAACAGAACATATACAATTATCTTCAAATGACGTTTATGTGATACCAACTGAAAAATTTAAAACAACGACTATCGTTTTTAAATTTGTAGCACCATTAAACAGTGAGACGATTACATCTAGGTCAATTTTAAGTAAATTAATTACACGTGTTACAAAACAATACCAAACTGATAAAGAAATGAATAATTTGCTTGCGGACTTATATGGTGCGCATTTATTTAGCTATGTCAATAAACAAGCTAATAATCATATCATGACAATTGGTATTGAAATCGTAAATGAAAAGTATTTAAATAGTGAACTTCCACTGTTTGAGCAAGCCGTTAAATTATTGCATGAAGTGATTTTCAACCCACTTATTGAAAATGGAAAATTTAACGAAAAATATACGAAGCAAGAAAAATCTTTATTACATAAAAAATTAACTGCAATTGAAGACAACAAATCACAACGTGCATTTATTCAATTTATGAATCATATGTTTGAAGATGAGCCATATAAATATTTAGCTTCAGGTCGACTAGAAGATATTGATAATGTAACGTCTGAATCTTTAGTGAATACATATCATGATTTGTTACATGAGAATGCGATATCTACATATATTATTGGAAATGTTGAATTAGATGAAGTTAAATCATTGTGTCATGAATATTTTAATTTCGATCATAATAGTCAATTAGAGATCGAAACGACATTATTAAAAGATATTAGAGAAGTAAAAGAAATAGTAGATTATACAAAGATTGATCAAGCAAAATTAAATATGGGATATAGGTTCCCAATAACATTCCATTCTAAAGAATATTATTCGTTCTTAGTATTAAATATGTTACTTGGTGGAGATGCTTCTTCTATTTTATTTAGTGAAGTACGTGAAAAACAAAGTTTAGCATATTCAATACATTCTCAAATTGATGCAAGAAATGGATTCTTATATATAGTTGGTGGCATTTCTAAAGATAAAGTACATGTTGCTAAAGAAACAATTTTAAATATATTTAAAGATATTCAACAAGGTGAAATTGAAACAGAGCGACTGACTTTAGCGAAGAAAGTCTTAATCTCACACGCACGAGAAATGTTTGATAAGCAACGACAAATGATTGACTTATTGCATACACATGCCAGATATCAATCCGTTTATAACTATGATGAGTGGATTAAAGAAATTGAATCTATCACTATTGAAGACATTAAAAAGATCGCACAACTTGGACAATTAGATACAATATATATACTGACTGAAGGTGATAACAATGCGTAATCAATATTATAAGCAGATTGATGAAACTGTATTTGAAGAGACTTTAGAGAATGGTTTAAAAGTAGTAGTTATTCCGAAAGCAGGTTTTTCAAAGACTTTTGTGACATATACAACACATTTCGGTTCACTTGATCACACATTTAAGCCACATGGCAAAGATGATTTTGTAACTGTTCCGGACGGGGTTGCACACTTCTTAGAACATAAATTGTTCGAAAAAGAAGACGGGGATGTCTTTACAAGTTTCGCTGAAAATGATGCACAAGTTAATGCATTTACGACATTTGATAGAACAAGCTATTTATTTAGTGCGACAGGAAATGTACACGATAATATTATTCGTTTATTAAAGATGATTGAAAGCCCATATTTTACTGAGAAAACAGTAGAAAAAGAAAAAGGAATTATCGCTGAAGAAATTAAAATGTACCAAGAACAGCCGAATTATAAATTAATGTTCCAAACTTTAGGTGCACTCTATCATAATCATCCTGTACAAGTGGATATAGCTGGATCTGTTGAAAGTATTTATGATATTACGGCTGAAGATTTATATTTATCATATGAAACGTTTTACCATCCAGCAAATATGGTGTTAATCATTGTTGGAGATGTTGATCCTGATGAGACTATACAATTAGTGCGTGAACATGAAGATAAAAGAAATATGCATGAAATGCCACCTATTACGAGAAAAACCATAGACGAACCGACATCTGTCCATACACCATATGTCGAAACGAAAATGGATATTGTGCAAGAGAAATCAATGTTGGCATATAAATTCAAGCCTAATACAATTTCTGATAAAGTTCGCGTCAAAAATGATATGGAAATGATGATTGCTTTAGATTTAATGTTTGGTGAACAAACTGAATTTTATCAATCAAATTTAGAAAAAGAAGTAATTGACGATACGTTTGGTTATCAATTTGCTAACGAAATGACATATAGTTATTTAATTCTAGCTGTGACAACTGATTACCATCATGAATTTAAAGAAGCGGTTAAAGCTGAACTTAAGAAATATATTGAAAATGGATTTGTTCCAGAAGAGTTAGAAAGAGTGAGAAAACAAACTTTAGGGGAAATTGTATCAAGTTTAAATTCTCCAGAATATATTGCGAATCAATATACTAAATTCTATTTCGAAGGTGTCGAACTATTTGAACTTGTAAACATTTTAGAATCTATAACAGTAGAAAGTGTACAAGAAACATTGGCTTCATTAATAGACTTTGATCATGTTGTAGAAAGTCGTTTGGTGAAACAAAATGGCTAGAACATTTATTGTTGGTGGTAGTGGTGACATTGGCTTATCGATTGTTGATGAATGTTTATCACTAGGGCATGAAGTGATACTGCATTATAATCAATCTAATATTAATGAACTCAAACAAAGGTATGCCGGACAACCTGTTACTTTTCTACAATTCGATTTAACAAACAAAGATAATTTACAATCCTTAACATCAATCGGACATATTGATCAATTAATATATGCAGCTGGGCAATCGTCATTTGGTGCGATTCAAGATTTTACAGATGATAATATTGATGTTCAATATAATTTGAATGTATATGCGCTCATAAAAATTGTTCAATTATTTGTTGATGATATTAGAAAGAGTGAAAATGGCAGAATAATCGTTATATCATCTATTTGGGGTGAGACTGGTGCAAGTTACGAAACAATCTATTCAACAATGAAAGCTGCTCAACTTGGTTTTGTTAAATCTTTAGCAAAAGAACTTGCTTTAACATCTATTACAGTAAATGCTATATGTCCAGGTGTCGTTCATGGTAAAATGACAGATGAACTTGATGAAATTACACAAACACAATTAAAAGATGAAATACCACAAGGTCGGTTTGTTCAAACTAAAGAAGTTGCGGCAACTGTGGGATATTTATTAAATCCATTATCTCAAAGTGTGACCGGTCAAGTACTTCGTGTAAACGGAGGATGGTATATTTAATATTGGGGTGGTTATTATGGAAGAAGTCATTAAAAAAGAATGGTACTTAGAATACGATATACAAGTAAATAGAGCAGGTTTATTAGGGGATATCTCTAGTTTGCTTGGTATATTAGGTATTAATATCATAACGATAAATGGTGTCGATCAAGGCCGAAGAGGGCTACTCATTAAGACAGATGATATGAATAAGGTTAAACGTTTTGAAAATATTGTTAAAGAAATTGATGATATCACAATTAAAAAATTACGTACACCAGGCTTAAGAGATCGATTAGCGGTAAGACATGGTAGATATATTAAACGAGATGTTGATGACAAAAAGACTTTTAGATTCGAAAGAAAAGATTTAGGTTTGCTAGTTGATTTTATGGCAGAACTGTTTAAAGAGAACCGTCATAAACTGATTGGTGTGAGAGGTATGCCAAGAGTAGGTAAAACTGAATCGGTTGTTGCCGCAAGTGTGTGTGCCCATAAAAAATGGTTGTTTATTAGTTCAACACTTATTAAGCAAACTGTAAGAAGCTCTTTATTAAAAGGTGAATATAGTGATGAAAATGTTTATATTATTGATGGGGCTGTAACGTCTAAACAAACCGACGAAAAGCATAAACAACTCGTTAGAGAAGTTATGAGTTTACCAACAATTAAAGTAGTAGAACATCCTGATTTATTTGTACAGCGCTCTGAATATAGCCTTGAAGATTTTGATTATATTATTGAACTAAGAGAAACAGAAGACCAAGAAATTACATATGAGCAATTAAATAAAAATGATTTATTTACAAATGACAATATGGCATTTGGAGATGGATTTGGATTTTTTGAATAAATTGTTTGAGGTGAATATATTTGAAATATATTGGAGAAACGTTAAGAAGTAAAAGAGAACAATTAGGGATGACTTTAGTTGAACTTGAAGAAAAAACAAAGATACAACGACCATTTTTAATGATGATTGAAAAGAATGAATTTGAAAATCTACCAAATCCCGATTATACAAGAGGTTTTATAACGAAATATGCTTCGGCAATCAATATGAGTGCACCAGAATTAATTGATAAACATCAAAGTGAGTTGCCTAAAACAGCACCTTCTGCTAAAGAAGCTTTTAGACAGCTTACGCAAGAAAAAAGAAGCCAAACTGAAATATCAGAGAATAAAATGGTAGCTAAACTCATAACACAAATGGTTACGTTCTTTGGTATATGTTTAATTGGATGGATATTATTAATAATTATCATTTAATTATATATAGTATTGATTTATAATAGTATTATTATGCAGTTGTAAGAAAAGAAGGAGAACGAATATGAATATTCCTAATCAATTAACAGTATTACGTGTTATTTTAATACCTGTATTTGTTTTATTTTTACTTGTAGATTTTAATATGGGTGACATGCATTTCTTATTTGGACAAGAAATGAGAATAGAACAATTTATAGCTGGTATTATATTTATTTTAGCTTCTGTTACAGATTGGTTTGATGGCTATTTAGCGAGAAAATGGGAACTTGTTACAAACATGGGGAAATTTTTAGACCCTCTAGCTGATAAATTATTAGTAGCGAGTGCATTAATTGCATTAGTAGAACTTGATAAAGTATCATCAGTTATTGCTATTATCATCATTGCTAGAGAATTTGCTGTAACAGGTCTAAGATTACTTCAAATTGAACAAGGCTTTGTAAGTGCAGCTGGTCAATTAGGTAAAATTAAAACGGCTGTCACTATGGTTGCAATCGTATTTATCCTATTACAAGAACCATTCTCTACTTTATGGCAAATTAATCTTGGGCAATGGCTCATGTATATTGCTACTTTCTTTACAATTCTATCTGGTATAGAGTATTTTTATCATGGTAGAGATGTATTTAAAGGATCAAAATAATAACAACATTTAACCTACAACATTTCGTTTGTAGGTTTTTCTGTAGGAGGCAAAAGTATGAAAGTTAGTATTTTAAGCGTAGGTACTGAAATTTTATTAGGACAAATTGCTAACACAAATGCACAGTTTATATCAAAAGTACTTAATGAACTCGGTGCAAGTGTGATGAGACACGTTGCTGTAGGCGATAATCCTGGAAGATTAGAACGTACTTTTAAAGAAGAATTAGCGCATCATGACGTTGTGATTTTAACAGGCGGTTTAGGACCAACGAAAGATGATTTAACAAAACAAACTGTTGGTAAAGTATTAGGTAAATCGCTAGAAACAAATAAACAAGCTATGGATCAGATTGAACAATATTTTAAAAATGCAAACCGTACGATGACACCTAACAATAGACAACAAGCACTTGTTATTGAAGGTAGTGAAGTACTTAAAAATGACTTTGGTATGGCACCAGGCATGTATTTAGAAGTGGATGACAAAAAAGTCGTATTATTACCTGGTCCGCCGAAAGAACTTCAACCAATGGTCAATCAATATCTTGTACCTTTCTTCTTAAATGAAGAACGTGTCATCTTTTCAGAGTCGTTGAAATTTATGGGTATTGGTGAATCTAGTTTGGAAACAGAGTTGATTGACTTAATAGATAATCAATCCAATCCTACAATTGCACCACTTGCTGGTCAACATGAAGTATCACTTCGTATTACAGCTAACGCGAATACTAAACAACAAGCGATAGATTTAATCCAGCCTGTTAAAACAGAAATATTAAATAGAATCGGCGAATTTTATTACGGTAGTGATGATTTAACAGTTGAAGATGCTGTATTTAATGAATTAGACCAACCACTTGTTATCTATGATGGCATTACAGATGGCGTATTAAATGCGCGACTTAAGCTTTCTAAAGACAGCAAACAATATTTAAAATCATATCTCTTACAAAATTCATGGACTGATGAAATGTTGAATATTAGGCAAGATGATTCAATTGAACAAATTGCTAATAAGTTAAAATCAACATTTAATGTAGAAAGTGTTATCGTTTTAAAACAAGATCATAAAGAATCAACAGTATATATTTCACATATGCAAAAAAGGGAAAAATTTATTTCGTCATTAAGTCAATCATATGCTGGAAGACGTGATAGAATAAGCAATATAGCACTTATAAAGTTTTTGAACCAATTAAGGTAACTTGCAATAATTCATAAAATCGGTACTTATGTTCGCTTAATTTTAAAAAATGCGTACAAAAACACGAACAAATATTCGCTTTATGCTTGCAATTTAGAACAAAAGCATTTATAGTAATAATAGCTAATTAAACAAGTAAATTCATTTTATATATATAGGAGGTTATCGCGTGAACGAACGTCAAAAAGCACTCGATACAGTAATTAAGAATATGGAAAAATCCTTTGGTAAAGGGGCAGTAATGAAGCTAGGGGATAATACAAGTAGAGAAGTATCAGCAGTTTCTAGTGGCTCAATCACACTTGATAAAGCATTAGGTGTGGGTGGTTACCCTAAAGGACGTATCATTGAAATATATGGTCCAGAAAGTTCTGGTAAAACAACAGTAGCTTTACACGCTATCGCTGAAGCACAAAGACAAGGTGGCGTAGCTGCTTTTATTGATGCTGAGCACGCACTAGATCCTGTTTATGCTAAAAACTTAGGCGTAGATATTGATAACCTATATTTATCACAACCTGACCACGGTGAACAAGGTTTAGAGATTGCAGAAGCATTTGTTCGTAGTGGTGCAGTTGATATTGTTATTGTCGACTCAGTAGCTGCATTAACACCTAAAGCTGAAATTGAAGGTGAAATGGGAGATACACACGTTGGCTTACAAGCAAGATTAATGAGTCAAGCTTTACGTAAATTATCAGGTGCTATTTCTAAATCAAATACAACAGCTATCTTTATCAACCAAATTCGTGAAAAAGTTGGCGTTATGTTCGGTAATCCTGAGGTAACACCAGGTGGACGTGCGTTGAAATTCTATAGTTCTGTTCGTTTAGAAGTACGTCGTGCTGAACAATTGAAACAAGGTCAAGAAGTAGTGGGTAACCGTACTAAAATTAAAGTTGTTAAAAACAAAGTTGCGCCTCCATTTAGAGTAGCAGAAGTTGATATTATGTACGGTGAAGGTATTTCACGTGAAGGTGAATTAATCGACTTAGCAGTTGAATTTGATATTGTAGATAAATCAGGTGCTTGGTATTCATATAATGGAGAACGTATGGGTCAAGGTAAAGAAAACGTTAAGACTTACTTAAAAGAAAACCCAGCTATTATTGAAGAAATTGATGGAATCTTAAGAGATCAATTAGGCTTTAACGGTAAGAAGAAAGAAGAAGCTAAAAAAGAAGAAAAACCTAATGAGCCTGAACAAGAAACTTTATTAGACTAAATAGTATTTTGTCATTAAATTAAACATTCTATAGATTACGTTTCATTGTGTAATCTATAGAATGTTTTTTTATAAAAAATAGAATTAAAAATTAAAGTACATGTCCTTGACACTTGTACAAATTTAAACGTACAATTGAGTTGTATGATTCCATAGTTTCATTTAATCATATTTTTGTATATATAAGACGTAGAACCTAGATAGAAGGAGGTGTTTATGTGGACTTATTAACCCTCTTACTCATTTTGCTAGGAGTTATTCTAGGTGTTGTTGTAGGATACTTTTTCGCACATAATAGCTTAACGAAAAAGCAAGATCAAGCTCGTCAGTCTGCTCACTATATTATAAGTGAAGCTACTAAAGAAGCTGAGAGTCTTAAGAAAGAAAAGTTGATTGAAGCAAAAGAAGAAAATCAACAAATTAGAGATCATCTTGATAGTGAAATTAGAGAGAGAAGAAGTGACCTACAAAAGCAAGAAGCAAGATTACTTCAAAAAGAAGAAAATTTAGAGCGCAAATCTGATCTTTTAGACAAAAAAGATGAAATTCTAGAAAACAAAGAAGCTAAAATTGAAGAGCGACAACAACAGGTAGATGCAAAAGAGAGTAATGTTCAAGAAATAATAATGAAACATGAACAAGAACTAGAACGCATCTCCGGACTCACACGTGAAGAAGCTCGTAAAGAGCAATTCTCACAAGTAGAAGATGAACTGTCACATGATATTGCTGTACTTGTAAAAGAAAAAGAAAGAGAACTAAAAGCAAATGTCGATAAAAAAGCTAAAGAACTGTTGTCTATTACTGTACAAAGATTAGCAGCAGATCATACTTCAGAATCGACTGTATCGGTAGTTAATTTACCAAATGATGAGATGAAAGGACGTATTATCGGTCGTGAAGGTCGTAATATTCGTACTTTAGAAACATTAACAGGTGTAGATTTAATTATAGACGATACACCAGAAGCGGTTATTTTATCTGGATTTGATCCAATTCGAAGAGAAATCGCTAAGACAGCCTTAACTAATTTAGTATCTGATGGACGTATCCATCCAGGTAGAATTGAAGATATGGTTGAAAAAGCGAGAAGAGAAGTGGATGACCTAATGAGAGAATCAGGTGAACAAGCGACATTTGAATTAGGTATTCATAACTTACACCCAGAATTGGTTAAAATTTTAGGACGTATGAAATATCGTACAAGTTATGGCCAAAGTGTACTGAAACACTCAGTAGAAGTTGCACAACTTTCAGGAATGTTAGCAGCTGAACTAGGTGAAGATGTTACTTTAGCAAAACGTGCAGGTTTATTACATGATATTGGTAAAGCTATTGATCACGAAGTTGAAGGTAGCCATGTTGAAATAGGGGTAGAACTTGCAAAGAAATATCATGAACATGATACAGTCATAAATGCAATACACTCACATCATGGGGATGTAGAACCAACATCAGTTATTTCTATACTGGTAGCAGCAGCAGATGCATTAAGTGCTGCAAGACCTGGAGCTAGACGAGAAACTTTAGAAAATTATGTGAAACGTTTAGAAAGATTAGAAGAAATATCAGAAGGTTATCAAGGTGTTGAAAAAGCATTCGCAATACAAGCAGGTAGAGAGATTAGAGTAATCGTTTCTCCTGAAGATATTGACGACTTGAAAGCACATAGAATAGCTAGAGATATTAAAGATCAAATTGAAGGCGAATTACAATATCCAGGGCATATTAAGGTGACAGTTGTCCGGGAAATGAGAGCTACTGAATACGCTAAGTAGAAGAGTTCTCAAATTTTAAAAACCCTAACCGAATGCGGTTAGGGTTTTTTATGTTGTTATCAAAATAACTTTTGAACAATACAAAATTGTAGTATAATATATATGTATAATATGGAAGTGAAAAAATATTTAATGTAATTTAAACTGAAAACGATAAAACCATTCATAGTAGATTTATATAAAGTGAGGTGTGATATATGAATAATGACTACGTAACTAGAGCAGAATTTCAAATGCTAGAAAAACATATGAACACAAGATTTGATTTAATAGAAAGCTCTTTAAGAGAAGTAAAAAACGAATTGAAGAATGATATTAAAAGTGAAAGTCATCAAAGAATGATAGAATCTGAATCATTAAAAGAAGATATTATCAATTTAGTAGATCAAAAAATTAGCGCCAACATTAGTAATATGAAAGACGCTCAAAATAAATGGTTTATAGCAACCATACTCGTCGTACGGCTTTGTCAAATTAAGTGTGTAAGTTATTCAAGATACTTAATAACTCTATCTTTAATTTGATCATGTAAAAGAAGCTGGTTCATAACCAT